>JAKDNL010000940.1 GCA_030451825.1 Pseudonocardia sp.
GGTCCCGACCCTCCCAACGCGGCGGCGGTGAGCGCGCGCTGGGCCTCGTCGGTGCGCACCACCTGGGCATAGGAGTCCGCGGCCAGCGACGCGGACACCGCCTTGGTGATCGCGATGAACGGGGTCCGCTCCGGGATCTCGACCAGCGCGAGCCCGTGCGCGACGCACCCGTCGACGAGCTCGTCGGGGATCGTGTCGTGTCCCAGCCCGGTGCCGAACCCGAGCCCGACCACGCCGTGGGCGGCCAGCCGCGCGACGTACGCGGCCGGACCCGCCGCGTCGGGTCCGAGCCCGGTGGTGAGCAGCAGCTCGCCGCCGTCCAGGTACGGGGTCGGGTCCGGCAGTTCGCTGCTGTGCACCCATCCGATCTCGCGATCCAGATCTGCGGACGGACACGCGGACCGGAGTCCGAGGCTGCGGTCCGCCACCAGGTCTCGCAGCGTCATCGGCATCGCGCACCCCCGTTCCGGCCGTCCGGAACCGGACGAACCGGCACCTTCGCCGCCGTCAACCGGACGATCTGGACACTACCGCTGCACAGTGCCGTGGATCACGCTGTCGGACACCTGACACCGGCCGGCGAGGAAGTGAGACCTGGTGACCCAGACCGCGGAGCGATACGTCGGCCGAAGCATGCTGCGCAAGGAGGACCCGGCCCTGCTGACCGGGCGGGGGAGCTGGACCGACAACCTGACCCCGGCCGGGACGCTGCACCTGGCCATACTGCGCAGCCCGCTCCCGCACGCCCGGATCGACCGGATCGACGCCGCCGCGGCGCGCGAGCACCCCGGCGTGGTGGCCGTGCTGACCGGCGAGGACGTGGCCGGCGAGTTCGCCGCCGGCATCCCCTGCGGCTGGCCGGTGACCGAGGACATCAGGATCCCCGAGCACATGCCGCTGGCCCGCACCGAGGTGAACCACGTCGGCGACGGCGTCGCCGTCGTGCTGGCCACCGACGCGAACGCCGCCCGCGACGCCGTCGACCTGATCGACGTCGAGTACACGGCCCTGCCCGCGGTCGTCGACATCGAGGCCGCGATGGAGCCCGGCAGCCCGCTCGCGCACGAGGAGCTGGGCACCAACCACTGCTACACCTGGCCGCTGGCCACCGGCGACGTCGACGCCGCGTTCGCCGAGGCCGACGTCGTCGTGCGGGGTCGCTACCTGCAGCAGCGGGTGATCCCCTCGCCGATGGAGCCGCGCGCCGTCGTCGTGACGCCGGACCCGTTCGGCGGCGGGTTCACGATCTACACCTCGACCCAGGTGCCGCATTTCGTGCGCGACATCCTGGCCGCGATCTGCGGAGTGCCGGACACGAAGCTGCGGGTGGTCGCCCCGGACGTCGGCGGCGGGTTCGGCGCGAAGCTCAACGTCTACGCGGAGGAGGCGCTCGCGCTCGTCCTGGCCCGGCGGATGAACAAGCCGGTCAAGTGGACCGAGACCCGCTCCGAGCACCACCAGGGCACCACGCACGGGCGCGGGCAGGTCCAGCGGATGGCCGTCGCGGCGAACCGGGACGGGACGATCCTGGGCATGAAGGTGGAGCTGCTCGCCGACATGGGCGCCTACCTGCAGCTGCTCACCCCCGGCATCGCCGTGTTCGGCGCGTTCACCTACTGCGGGCTCTACGACTTCGGCTCGTACTCCTTCG
>JAKDNL010000370.1 GCA_030451825.1 Pseudonocardia sp.
GGGCGCTCGCCCGGCTCATTCTGCGCCGGGATCGTTTCCTGTTGGCGGCCTGGGTCGTGGTCATGGCGCTGTTCGCGGTCGCGCTGGCGTCCGGCGGAAACGTCGCCTACCCGACCCAGGCCGACCGGGTCGCCCTGGTCGGGCAGGTGGCGGCGAACCCGGCCCTGCTCGCGATGCGCGGACCGGTGTTCGCACCCACCCCCGGGGCACTCGCAGCCCAGGCGTACGCCTCGACCGGGGTGCTGCTCGGCGGGCTGGTGAGCCTGCTGCTGGTCATCCGACACACCCGCGTCGACGAGCAGACCGGACGCCGGGAGCTGCTCGGATCCGCCGTCGTCGGCCGCCACGCCCCGCTCGCGGCAGCGCTGACAGTCGTCGCGTCCGGGAACCTCGCGGTCGCGGTCCTGACCGCGCTCGGTCTGCTCGCCCTCGGGCTACCCGCGGGTGGCTCGGTCGCGTTGGGGCTCGTGCTCGCGGCGGGCGGGATCGTGTTCGCCGGGCTGGGAGCGGTCGCCGCGCAGGTGACCGAGCGGGCCGGCGGTGCGAGAACACTGGCACTGGTCGTGCTCGCCGTGTTCCTCGTCGTCGCCGGGGCGGGGGACCTGACCGGGTCCGGGCTCGTGTGGTGGTCGCCGATCGGATGGGCCCGGCACATGCGGTCCTTCGCCGACGAGCAGTGGTGGGTGCTGCTGCTGTTCGCCGTGCTCGCAGCGGTCCTCGTGTCGGCGGCGTTCGCGCTGTCCGCGCGCCGCGACATCGGCGCCGGCCTGGTGCCCGCCCGGCCCGGTCCGGGCGTCGCGGCGCCGTCGCTGCGCAGCCCGCTCGCGTTGGCCTGGCGCGTGCAGCGCCCGGCCGTGCTCGCCTGGACTGTGGGGTTCACGCTGCTGGGGCTGCTGCTCGGCGCGGCGCTCGGTTCCATCGGCGACCTGTTCGACACCCCGGCCTACCGCGAGCTGGCGGTGACGCTCGGCGGCGGCGACGCGGCCGATGTGTTCTTCCGCCTCGTGCTCTACGTGCTCGCGCAGATCGCGACCGCCTCCGCCGTGGTCGGGGCACTGCAGATACGAGAACAGGAGACCGGCGGGCTCGCCGACGTCCTGCTGAGCGGACCGGTCAGTCGCGTCCGCTGGGCATCGGGCCACCTGGCGATGACGGTGACCGGTACCGCGCTCGTGCTCGCCGGCCTCGGGCTGGGAGCCGGAGTGGGCTACGGCAGACCCCTCGCCGTCGTCGGGATGACACTGGCCTACCTCCCGGCATGCCTGGTGTTCGCAGGCCTGGCGGTCGCCTTGACGGGCTGGGCACCACGACTCGCGGTATCGGTAACCTGGACGGTGCTCGGCCTGGCGGTCGCCGTCGACGTCCTCGGAGAGTTCCGGCTGGTGGACATCGCAGTGCTGCAACGCGTCTCGCCGTTCACCGCGACGTCGGTCCCACTGACCACCGGCGCCGGGCTCGCCGCGGTGCTCGTCGTGCTCGTCATGCTCGTCGCCGGATCAGCCGGGGTGGGCCTGCACGGCCTGCGACGCCGGGACATGGACACCGCATGACTCCACCACACGAACGAACACGCAGACCTTGACCTTGACCCTAGGTCAAGGCGGACCGTGATCGTCATGACGAACTGGCACTGGACGGGCCTGGTTCCCGTCGACGACACAGCCCTCGCGGTGACCGACACCGGTGGCACCGGTACGCCGGTCGTGTACTTGAACGGTTCCTACGCCAGCCAGCGGCACTGGAGGGCCACCATCGCCGAGCTCGGCGTCGGCTACCGGCACATCACCTTCGACGAACGGGCCCGCGGCAAATCGAAGCGCTCGGCGGACTACTCCTTCGAGGCTTGCCTGCGCGATGTGGACGCCATCCTGACCAATCGCGGAGTCGAGAAACCGATCCTCGTGGGCTGGTCCTACGGGGCGTTCGTCGGAACGTACTGGGCGGAGCGCCATCCCGACCGTGTAGGGGTGTCCGTAAGGATCGCGCCATGAAGTGACAGGTGTGGGGTGCTGCGCTATTCGTCGCTGACGAGGGTTCGCTCGATGGCGCGAGCGCGGTCGGTTTCGCTGGAGCGGGTGTAGATCCGGACGGTGTCGACGCGGGCGTGGCCGAGGATGTCGGCGACGGTGACGATGTCGATGCCGTTGCGCAGCAGCTGGGTGGCCATGGTGTGGCGCAGGGTGTGCGGGTGAACTCGGGAGGTGCCGGCGTCGGGTCCGCTGTCGTGCACGAGGCCCGCGGCCAGGCCGATGTCGGAGACGACGGTGCGCATGGAGCGCACGAGCAGCCGCCCGCCGAGACGGTTGAGGAACAGCGCGTTGGTGTCTTGGCCGCCGCGGTGTGCGGGTCGTTCGTCGAGCCATGCGCGTAGCGCTTCTCGGGCTGCCCGGTGCAGCGGTACCTCGCGGTAGGTCCCGCCGACTTCCCCTTTCCCGGCGCGGACAACGACCTTCCCGCGGCGGGCGGAGATGGGCACGTCGTCGAGGTCGAGGTCCTGGAGTTCTTCGACTCGCAGGCCGGTATAGAGCAGCAGCAGCGCGATGGCGGTGTTGCGGGGCGACGCGCATTTCTGGGCCGCCCGCAGGTACCGGCGCTGGTCGGTCTCTTCCAGGGCCTGGGGTGCGGCCTCGGGGATGCGCTCGCGCTTGGCCGCGGGCCGGCCGAGTCTGAGGTGGGAGCCGTAGAAGTGATCCAGCGCGGTGAGGTGCGCGTTGATGGTGGCCGGTTTGGCGCGCTGCTCGGTCTTGAGCCAGGCGCGGTAGTCGCGTACCGCGAAGTCCCGGCCATGCGGGTCAGCGAGAGGCTCGATCTCGGCGCCGAGGTCCGGTCCGGCGGCGAGCCAGCCGAGGAAACCTGCGACTCGCCCGGCGTAGCCGCGGCGTGCGTGTTCGGACAGATCCGCCCGTGCCAGCGCCGTCCGGTAGTCGCCGAGCACCTGTGCCCACCGGCCGGTGAGCGCGGTGCCGGCCGGCCCCGGTCGGGCGGCGGGGTCGGTGTCCGCGTCAGCGCTCAACCACGTCTCCTGGTATCGGCAGTTCGTTGGCGACACTCGCACGGCGATCGTATCCCGGTATCGGCAGTTCAGCGGTAGTTGGCTGCCGATACTGGTAGATATCGGCAGTCGCGGTTCTTCCGCTCACGCCCGGCGCTTGAACGCCCACATCGACAGCGGGACAAAGATGGCGAGGATCGCTGCGGTCCACAGCAGCGAGCCGATTACCGGCACCGCCACCGGTCCGCCGATCATGAGGCCGCGTGCTGCGTCGGCGAGGAAGGTGACCGGGTTGGCGTTCACGACCGCTTGCAGCCAGCCCGGCATGGTCGCGACGGGCACGAACACGTTGCTGGCGAAGGTGAGCGGGAACATCGCGGTGGTCCCGAAGACCTGGACCTTCTCCGGTTCCGACACCAGCAGACCGACGAGCACCGACACCCAGGAGAACGCGAGCGCGAACACCAGGATGAGCGCGGCCGCGGCGAAGACCTCGACCGCGGAGGTCTGGGTGCGGAAGCCGAGGACGGCGCCGACGCCGAGTAGCAGCGCGATCGACCAGGCCTGTTTGAGCAGGTCGGCGGCGATCCGCCCGGCCAGCGGTGCCCACCGGGCGACCGGCAGCGACCGGAGCCGGTCGAACACGCCCTTGGTCAGGTCGGTGTTGAGTCCGGTGCCGACGTACATCGTGACGAACAGCATGTTCATCACGATGATCCCGGGCAGTGCGAAGGTCAGGTAGGCGCCGGTCGACCCGGCGATCGCGCCGCCGAAGACGTAGGTGAACAGCAGCACCAGCATGATCGGCTGGAAGCTGAAGTAGCCCAGCTCCCGGGGGTTGTGCCGGATCTGGGTGAGCGTCCGCCAGGCGAGGGTTCCGGTCTGCCGGAGCCCTGCGACGGGACTGACCCGGGCAGGAAGCGGGCGGGCGGCGGTCACGTCCGGGCCTCTTCGGTGTCGTGGGCGGGTGTCGGCTGTGGTGCCGGGAGCCCGGTCAGGGCGAGGAACACCTCGTTCAGGCTGGAGCTGCGCAGGGTGAGCTCGGCGAGTACCACCCCGGCGTCGTCGAGTCGACGCACCGCCGCGGGCAGCACCCCAGGGTCGGTGACCGGTGCGGTGACCAGCTGGCCGTCCACGTCCGGGGCCACACCGGTGAGCTGCCTGACCACCGACACCACAGCCGGCACGTCGGCGCGAGCCGCAGGGCGGACGGCGAGGGACTGACCACCGGTCCTGGTCTTGAGTTCTTCGGGGGTGCCGGTCGCGATGACCCGACCGTGGTCGATGACGGCGATGTCGTCGGCGAGCGCGTCGGCCTCCTCGAGGTACTGCGTGGTGAGCAGCACCGTGACGCCGTCGGAGACCAGCTCGCGCACCAGACCCCATAGATCCAGGCGGCTGCGCGGGTCCAGCCCGGTGGTCGGCTCGTCGAGGAACAGCACCTGCGGGTGCCCGACCAGGCTCGCAGCCAGGTCGAGCCGCCGCCGCATACCCCCGGAGAAGGTCTTCACCGCCCGACCCGCCGCGTGGGCCAGCCCGAACCCGGCCAACAACTCACGCGCGCGTTGCTTCGAATCGCGCCGCGACATCCCCAGCAGCCGAGCGATGAGCTGCAGGTTCTCGGTGCCGGTGAGGGCATCGTCGACCGCGGCGTACTGCCCGGTCAGCCCAATCAGCTGGCGCACCCGATGGGCGTCGCGGACCACGTCAAAGCCGCCGACCTCCGCACGCCCGGCATCAGGTGCGGTCAGAGTGGCCAG
This sequence comes from Pseudonocardia sp., assembly GCA_030451825.1. GTDB lineage: Bacteria > Actinomycetota > Actinomycetes > Mycobacteriales > Pseudonocardiaceae > Pseudonocardia. The sequence continues at coordinate 4,753 of JAKDNL010000370.1, forward strand.
GACGCGGACCGCGGTGGTCTTGCCCGCGCCGTTCGGGCCGAGCAGCCCCAACACGGTGCCGTTCCTGACGGCGAGGTCCACCCCGGCCAGCGCGGTGGTGTCCCCGAAGGTCTTGACCACACCCTCGACCCGGATCGCGTCGCTCACCGCCGGCCCCGGTCCCGGGCCGGTCGTCGGATTGGCTGGCCCGCTGGTGCCCGGAGCGTCACTGCGGCCTTGGTGGCGATGAACCGGACCAGAGTGCCACCAGCCGCGCGGCGAGTCCGGATCTCGGTCACCGCTCGTCGGGCCAGCTCGGACTCCAGCCGGCCCGCGGCCAACGTCGTGCTCGGGCCGGTCTCCCCGACGCGGTGTGCCCAGCGGACCGGCGCCGTGTCGAGCACGTCGTAGCCGACCAGCCGGCCGCCCGGGCGCAGCACCCGCACCGCCTCGGCGATCGCCCGCTCCCAGCCGGCGACGTGGTGCAGCATCCCGAACGACGCCACCACGTCGAACCGATCGTCGTCGAAGGGCAGCTCGGCCGCGTCGGCGCGGGCCACCACCGCCCGCTCGCCGAAACGGGTCAATGTGGCGTGTGCGCAGGTGACCATCTGCGGGTCGTAGTCGGTGACAACCAGCGCCAGATCGGGACAGCGGTCCAGGAACCGGGCGGCCATGGCGCCGCTGCCGGCGCCGATCTCCAGCCCCAGCCCGGACGGGCGCAGACCCTGCAACGCCCACGGCAGCACCACCCGGCCGGCGACCGCGGAGTAGGCACGGCTCGTGCACGCCGACTTGAAGAAGTCTGACATCTCGGGCATAGACGACCTGCCGTTTCATGGGCGGGGTACTCCGGCGACTGTCGGATCCTGTCGTCGCGCTCTGCTGGACAGCTGTTCCTTACCGGCTACGGTGTCCATGATTGAGCGGGCCGCCCGGCCCGCCAAGACCCAATCCAGGTCGGTTCGTCCGTTTCTGGACACATCCTCGGCAACTGTTCACCCCGCGGAGAGGACACACGACGGTGGCGCCTACCGACCGGCGGGTCCGGCGGACCCGTGATCTGCTGCACCGGTCACTGATCGCGCTGATCCTGGAGAAGGGCTACGCCCGGATCACCGTGCAGGACATCCTCGACCGCGCCGATGTCGGCCGGTCGACCTTCTACACCCACTACCGCGACAAGGACGCCCTGCTGCTCGACGGTGGCTTGGATCACCTGCGCGCGATCCTCATCGACATCCCGGACGAGCCGAACACCACGGCCGGCTCCGCGCCGGTGCTGCCCGCCGCGCTGGCGGTGTTCCGTCTCGTGGACAGCAACCGTCGGCTCTACCGGGCGATGATCGGCAACCGGGGCAGCGACCTGATCTTGGCCTCGGCGCGCACCATGTTGGCCGACGTCCTCGCCGAGCAGCTACGCGCCCGGCTGCCCCGCCACGACGCACGGCAGCTCGACGTCGCGGTGGTCTTCCTGGTCAGTGCCCTGATGGGGCTGATCACCTGGTGGCTCGACGAGCAGGTTCCGCTTTCCGCGCCGGAGATGTACGTCCGCTTCGAGAACCTGGCCACCAGCGGTATTGCGCCCCTGCTCAGCCAGCCACACCCCGACCCAGCCGCCGCCAGCCGAGCCGCCCACGGCTAGGAGTTCCCGAGGGTCAGCCGCGACGCCATGTTGAGTTTCACCTCGCCGTAGGGGAGCACATGGGCCCAGAACAACGGCGTCAGGCCGCGCCGGTCCTCGGGAGTCAGGACCTCGGGCCAGTCGGGATCGGCGAGGACGTCCTGAAGCATGAGGGTGTTCACGTACACGAGCGCGGCCTGCAGAATGCGCAGGCACAGCACGGACATCTCCTGCTCGTCGCGGCGGTTGGTGGCCAGGTCACCACCCTTCCCGTAGAAGATCACCGAATTCGCCCGGTTCCAGGACTCTACGACGTTGAGGCCCTCGTGGATCTCGCGCTGGAGATCTCTGGTCCGCAGGAACCGGGCCAGGAACACCGTCTTCTGGGCCCGCCCGACCTCGATCATCGCCTGGTAGGTCGGGTGCGTGGCGTTGGCCTTCATGAACCGGCGCAGGATCGCCTCGGTGGAGGCGGTGCCGACCCGGATCGCGGTCGCATACTTGATCATCTGGTCGTACTGTTCGGCGATCCGGTCCCACCGGATTGGGCGGGTCATCGCCGGTTCCAAGTTCGGCCACAGGTCGGGTTCGCCGGCGGCGGGGCGGTAGAGCTTCGCCTTGTTGATCCGTTTGATGCGGGGCAGCAGGTCGAACCCCAGCAGCCTGGTGATGCCGAACCCGATCTCGGACT
>JAKDNL010000941.1 GCA_030451825.1 Pseudonocardia sp.
GTCTCCTTCCGCGACCCCGACAACATCGGGCTGGAGTTCTTCACCGGCCCGGAGTGAGCACCCGCCCGTCCCCCCGTCCCCCGACGCCCCGGGGCCAGTTGCTCTCAGCGGAAGAAGTGGAGTAGATCGGGGGCAATGCGGTGCGGGGCGCCGGAGTCGTCGGGGCCGGAGTGGCCGAGGCCGTCGAAGGTGACGCGCCGACGGTGCGGGAGTACTCGCTCCAGCTCGTCGAGCGCGCACCAGCTCGGTGATCGGGATCTCGTCGGCGTCCGCCTTCTGCAACCGCTGCGCCACCGTCAACAGCGGTGTCAACGCGAACCTCGGTATGTGGTCGAGCACCGGTTCGACTCCGAGCCCCTTCAGCGCGGTGATCAACGCGGCGCCGGTCCTGCCGGCGGTGATCTCCCGGTCGTAGCGCGGTATCCAGGCCATCGGCGCGGACCCGTCGCACGACAGCGGCGGATCGTACAGCCCGAGTCTGGTGAGGGTGGGCGTGTGCAGCGCGGTGTAGAGCGCCACCAGCGCACCGGAGCTGAGGCCGAAGATGCGGGACGCCCCGCTCACCGCCGCGATGGCCTGGAGGTCCTCGACCTCACGCAGCGCGCAGTACCGTCCGCCGTGCGGCCCGCTGTGCCCGCGCCCACGACGATCCGGGACGAGCACCTCGAACTCGTCGGACAGCGCGGTCGACAGCTTCATGAAGCTCGCCGCGGACAACATCGCGCCGTGTACCAGCAGGACGGCGGGGCCGCTGCCCATCCGGCGGAAGCCGATCGTCGTACCGTCGGCCGACTCGACCCGCTCCTCGCCGTATCTGTTCGTTCGTCCAGTGTCCGCGCACGTCCTGACAGGACACGCACACATCGCTGTCAGCCGTCGGTCGTGGCGGCCACGTCGGCGGTCGACGAGCACTCGCCCTGCTGCGCAACGGCCTCGGCGGCTACGCTCCGGCCGCGCCCGGACCGCCGCCCACGGGGTGAGCCCGGCGCCCGGCGCACCGGCAGGCGGGTGGGCCCCGATCGAGCAGAGGAGATCATGTGGGCACCGAGGCGCCGGTCCACGGCCGCGGCACGGCGATCGGGCAGGGGCTGTCCTGGACGGCCCGCTGGAGCGTGCGGCTGCTACTCACCGCGGCCGGAGCCACGCTGATCGGGCTGCTGATCGGGCAGCTGTGGTCGATCGTGTTCCCGGTTCTGATGGCGGTGCTCGTCGCGACCGTGCTGTGGCCGCCCGCGGCATGGCTGCGCCGCCACAAGGTCCCGCCCGCGCTGGCCTCGGCGATCGTGCTGCTGCTCGGTCTCGGGGTCGTCGCCGGACTGATCACCATCGTCAGCACGTCGGTGTCGGGCAGCATCGCCGAGATCGCGACGAACGTCTCGGCCGGCATCCAGGCGATCGCCGCCTGGCTCTCCGGCCCCCCGTTCAACCTCGGGCAGTCCCAGCTCGACACGGCCCTGCAGACCGTGACCGGACGGCTGCAGTCCAGCGTCACCACGATCGCGGCGAACGTCCTGACCACCGTCGGGTCGTTCGCGTCCGGCCTGGTCACGACGTTGCTGACGCTCGTGCTCTCGTTCCTGTTCGTCAAGGACGGCCCGCGGTTCCTGCCCGGGCTGCGCCGGGGCGCGGGGGCCGTCCTTGACGAACAGG
>JAKDNL010000371.1 GCA_030451825.1 Pseudonocardia sp.
CCGGGGCCTACCCGATCGTGCTGACCACCTACGAGATCACCTGCACCAAGGGACTGCCGGCCGCCGACGTCAAGCTGGTGAAGTCGTTCCTGACCTACATCTCCAGTGACGAGGCGCAGGCGGGCCTCACCGATCTCGGATACGCGCCACTACCGAAGGCCATCCAGACCAAGGTGCAGGACGTCGTCGCGGAGCTGCTCGGTGCTCGCGCGTGTCGCGTGCGTGGACACGTTCGCGGCCGCGACGACCCGCCCCGAGCGGTCCCGGACCGGCACCGCGATCGAGCGCAGGCCCGCCTCCAGCTCCTGGTCGACGACGCAGAACCCGTCCGCGCGGACCCGGTCCAGTTCCGCGCGCAGGCCCGACGGGTCGGCCAGCGTGCGGTCGGTCAGCGCCTCGGGACGACGCTGCGCCAGGGAGGCGTCGAGTTCCGGAGCGGGTAGCGCGGCGAGCAGCACCCGCCCCATCGACGTCGCGTACGCCGGGAAGCGGGTGCCGATCGTGATCGTCACCGTCATGATCCGCGACGTGGGCACCCGCGCCACGTACACGACATCGGGACCGTCGAGCACCGACACCGACACCGACTCCCGCACCCGCCCGACCAGCGACTCCAGGTGCGGCATGGCGATCTCCGGCAGCCCCATCGAGGACAGGTAGGAGTAGCCCAGCTCCAGCACCCGCGGGGTCAGCGCGAACAGCCGGCCGTCGGTGCGCACGTACCCCAGGTCGGCGAGCGTGAGCAGGAACCGGCGGGCGGCTGCCCGGGTCAGGTCGGTGGCGCGGGCGACGTCGGACAGCGTCTGCTCCGGGTGCTCGGCGTCGAACGCGCGGATCACCGCGAGCCCGCGCACGAGCGACTGCACGTGGTCGGGCCGCGGCCCGGACGGCGTACCCCCGGCGTCGGCCACCCCCGTCACCGCAACCGCCCGGTGCCCACGCCTGCGCTCCTCCCGGTACCCACGCTCGTTCCGCGTGCGCTCCTCTCGGCCAGCACCCGGTCCACCAGGTCCCCGGCGTGGTGCGGCGCGTCGTGCTCCCCCGCGGCCAGCGCGAGGTTGCGCGCCATCGCGTCCGGATGCACCGACAGTCCCTCCAGGCACGACCGGAGCCGCGACGCCGCGCCGGCCGAGGACCGCAGCAGGTCCGCCAGCGTCACCCACTCCGCGTGCCAGGGTCCGGCCGCGCGCTGGTGCTCGTGGTCCATCGACCCCAGCAGCGTCGCGACCAGCCCGGGCGCCCGGCGCGCCGAGGCCCGCGCGGTCACCGCGGCGATCGGGTTGCGCTTGTGCGGCATCGACGACGAATCCCCCGGCGCGGCCTCGGACACCTCCCCCAGCTCGGTCCCGGACAGCAGCACGACGTCGGTCGCGGGCTTCGCGCACGCCCCCGCCGCGACGCCCAGCGCCCCGGCCAGCTCACCGATCCGGGTCCGCTCGGTGTGCCACGGCACGCCCTGCGGAGCGAGGCCCAGCCGGGCGGCGAGCCCGTCGGCGACGGCCGGGCCGTGCGGGTAGGAGGCGGCCAGGGTCCCCGCGGCGCCACCGAACTGGACCGGCAGGGCCCCGAGCACCTCGGCCAGCCGCGCGGCGGCCCGGTCCAGACCGGCGCACCAGGACGCGGCGAGGGCACCGAACGTCGTCGGCAACGCCTGCTGGCCCAGGGTGCGCGCCGCGGCCGGGGTGTCGCGGTGCGCGGCGGCGAGCGCGGCCGCCGCATCGGCACCGGCGCGCAGGTCCTCCACCACGCGCGACCCGGCGCGGCGGGTGAGCAGCACCAGCGCGGTGTCCATCACGTCCTGGCTTGTGGCGCCGGGGTGCACCGCGCGGCCGGCACCCGCACGGACGTTCTCCACGGCCGCGCGCAGCCGCCGGACCAGCGGGATCACCGGGTTGCCGCCCTCGACGGCCTCGGCGCCCAGCTCGGCCGGGCCGACCCGGATCGCGCCGAGCGCCGGTTCGACGGCGTCCGCGTCCCGCTCGTCGACCAGCCCGGCCTCGGCGGCGGCGTTGGTCAGCGCCACCTCGACCTCCAGCAGGGCCGCGATCCACGCCCCGTCGCCGAGCACGGTGGCCACGCGGTCGGCGCCGTAGAGCGGATCGAACAGATCGTTCGCCATGCGTACGAGTGTACGACATGCGCCCGCCGGCCATCAGGGACACATCGATAGGGACACGGCGGTCAGGGACACTGGCCGGGTGCTGACCCACATCCTCCTCGACCTCGACGGCACCCTCGTCGACTCCGCCCCCGGCATCCTCGGCTCGCTGCGCGAGGCCTTCGACGAGCTCGGCCTCGACTACGACCCCGCCGCGATCGACGAGCGCCTGCTCGGCCCGCCACTCTACGAGTCCCTGCCCGCGATCGTCGGCGACGAGGCCGCGGCCGCGGTGATGCCGGTCTACCGGCGGATCTACTCCGAGGAGGGCGGGCTGGCGCACTCGACGCCCTACCCGGGCGTCGAGGACCTGCTGCGGGCACTGTCCGGCGCCGGCGTCACGATGGCGCTGGCCACGAGCAAGGCCGAGGTCTCGGCCCGCAAGATCCTGGCCGACCAGGGCTGGACCGACCTGTTCGCCGAGATCGTCGGCGACACCCGGGACGCGCAGCGCCCGACCAAGGCCGCCGTCGTCGCCGAGGCGCTGCGTCGCCTGGGTGACCCGTCGGGCGCGGACACCCCGTTGATGGTCGGCGACCGCAGCCACGACGTCATCGGGTCCCGCGCGCACGGCCTGGACTGTCACGGCGCCGGGTGGGGGTACGCCCGACCGGGTGAACTCGTCGAGGCCGGCGCCGTCGTCGTCCACGCATCCGCGGCCGATCTGAAGGCCGCCCTCCTCAGCTGAGGACACGCCGTCACGCCCCCTCCGATCGACCCGTGGCCCGGCACGTCCGGAGGCAGATATACACAGGTCATGACGGTCGTCGCGCTCTTCCGGTACCCGGTCAAGTCGATGCTCGGGGAGTCCATCCCGCGGGCCACCATCACCGAACGCGGGATCCTCGGAGACCGCGCCTACGCCATCCTCGACGTCGAGACCGGCGTCATCGCCAGCGCCAAGGTCCCGAAGCGGTGGGTGGACCTGCTGAGCTTCTCGGCCCGCTTCGTCGCCGAGCCGGTGACCGGGGACCCGTCGCCTCCGGTGGAGATCACGTTCCCGGACGGCTCCACCCTGCGCAGCGACGACGAGGGCATCGACAAGGCGCTGTCGACGGCGCTGGGCCGCGACGTCACGCTGATCTCGGTCCCGCCGGAGGGCAGCTACTTCGAGGAGCTGTGGCCCGACATCGAGGGACTCACCCCGCAGCAGCTCGCCCCGCGCCAGCTGATCGAGGCCACCACCATCCGGCACGAGGACTCCGGTGAGGTGATCAGCAAGTTCGACATCTCCGCGTTCGGCGCGCCGGGCACGTTCTTCGACCTGTCGTCGCTGCACGTGCTCACCGAGTCCACCCTCGGCCGGCTCCGCGAGCTCGCCCCGGACGCGACGTTCGACACACGCCGCTACCGGCCGAACATCGTGCTGAGTGGTGACGACGCCGGTTTCGTGGAGAACGACTGGCCCGGCTCGACCTCCACGATCGGCGACACCGCGACGATCGCGTTCTCGTTCGCCACCATGCGCTGCGTGATGACCACGCTCGCCCAGGAGGACCTGCCGGACGACGCGGACACGCTGCGCACGATCGCGAAGAACAACCGGATCGAGATCCCGCAGATCGGCGGGACGTGGGCGTGTGCCGGGGTGTACGCCGAGATCGCCGAGCAGGGCGAGATCGCCATCGGCGACCCGCACACGACGCCGGTTCCCGCGCCGGTCCCCGCCGGCTGAGCCCGGCACGCCACGACCTGGGCGGTTGTGGCGGCGCGTCCAGCCGTCCTACGTTTGGCTCATGACGACCGGACTCGAGGGGCTGCACCGCAACGTCCCCCTCTCCACACAGCTCGCGGAGCGGATGCGGGACCGGATCGACTCCCGCGACTGGCCGGTCGGGATGCGGATCCCCGCCGAGAGCGCGCTCGTCGCCGAGCTCGGGGTGAGCCGCAACAGCGTGCGGGAGGCACTGCGCTCGCTCGTGCACGCCGGCCTGCTCGACGCCCGCCCCGGCGACGGTACCTACGTGCGCGCCCGCAGCGAGCTGCGCGCCGTCCTGGAACGCAGGGCGCGCCGGAGCCGCCCGGGCGATGCCGCCGAGGTCCGGTCGATGCTGGAGTGCCAGGGCGCCCGGCTCGCCTCGACCCGGGCCACCCCCGCCGAGGTCGAGACGATCAGGGCGGCGCTGCGCGACCGCGACCGGGCCGCCGACGCTCCGACCTTCGCCGCCGCCGACCTGGCGTTCCACCGGGCCGTCGTCGCCGCGTCGGGCAACGCGCTGCTCGCCGAGCTGCACGAGAACCTCGACGGTCTCGCCGAGCACATCGAGGCCGTCACGGCCACGCCGGACTTCGCCACGTCCCTCGCCGAGAACCGCGAGCTCAACGCCTGCCACGCCGACCTGCTCGACGCGATCGTCGCGAACGAGGCGGACCGCGCCGAGTCCCTGGCCGCCGAGATCGTGCGCCGCTCCTACGCGACGCGGACACCGTGACGACGCGAACCGAGACCGTGCCCGGCGAAGCGCGGGGCACCCGGGCGTCGCTGCTGCTCGTCGGGCTACTGCTGATCGGGGCGAACCTGCGGGCGGGCATCACCGCGGTCGGCCCGGTGCTCGGGGACCTTCGCACCGACCTCGGCCTGAGCAGCTCGACCGCATCCGCGCTGATCAGCGTGCCGCTGGTCGCGTTCGCCGTGCTCTCGCCGGTCGCGCCCGCGGTGGCGCGGCGGTTCGGCGTCGACCGCGTGCTGGGCGCCTCGCTGGCCCTGCTCGCGGTCGCGATCGTGGTGCGCTCCGCGCCGTGGGGCATCGGCGCGCTGTGGGTCGGCACGGCCGGGCTCGGCATCGCGGTGGCGTTCCTCAACGTCGTGCTGCCGGTGCTCGTCAAGCGCGACCACCCGGACCACATCGGGGCGATGACCGGGCTCTACTCGTCGGTGCAGAGCGCCGCGGCCGCGGTCGCGGCGGGCCTGGCCGTCCCGATCGCCGGCACGGTGCAGGGAGGCTGGCGGCTCTCGCTCGGGATCTGGGCCGGGCTCGCGCTGATCGGCCTCGCGGTGTTCCTGCCGCGGATGCGGCGCCGCACCGCCGTGACCGCGCCCGCGGGGGGCGGATCCATAGGGGCGACCGAACCCACCGGGGTGACCGGATCCGCAGGGGTGACCACCCGCCCGATCTGGCGCTCGGCGCTGGCCTGGCAGGTGACCGTGTTCATGGGACTGCAGTCGACGGTCTACTACACGCTGATCACGTTCCTCCCCTCGATCGAGCAGGCGGTCGGCACGAGCGCGGCCGCCGCCGGATGGCACCAGTTCGTGATGCAGATCCTGAGCATCGGCGGGGCGCTGTCGTCCGCCGCGCTGATCCAGCGCCTGCCCGACCAGCGTCCGCTCGCCGTCGGCTACGCCGCGCTGTGCGGGCTGGGCGTCGCCGGGATCCTGGTGCTGCCGTCGCTGGAGGTGCTGTGGGTGGCCGCCATCGGGGTCGGTGTGGGTGCCGGGGTCGTGTTCGCGCTGTCCCTGTTCGGGCTGCGCACCCGCGACCACCACCGGGCGGGCACGCTGTCCGGTATGGCGCAGTGCCTGGGCTATCTGGTGGCCGCGGCCGGGCCGCCGGCGATCGGAGCGCTGCACGACGCCACCGGGTCCTGGACACCGCCGCTGCTGGTCGTGCTCGCGATGCTGGCCGTCGCGCTCGTCTCGGGCGTGCTCGCGGGCCGGGACCGGAAGATCGCCGCCTGACAGGCCACCCAATGTTCGCGATACGCACACCTGTACGTTCATCGCACACTGCGGTATCGTCGTGGGCCATGAGGACGTGGTCGGACTCGAGGGAGCCCTGGTGATGGACAAGGTGGTGGCCTCCGCGGCGGAGGCGGTGGCCGACGTCGGCGACGGCTCGTCGCTCGCGGTCGGCGGGTTCGGCATGTCCGGTGTGCCGACGGTGCTGATCGAGGCACTGATCGCGCGCGGCGCGACCGACCTGGAGACGATCTCCAACAACCTCGGTGTGGACGGGTTCGGGCTGGGCAACCTGCTGGCCGCGGGCCGGATCCGGCGCACGATCGGCTCCTACGTCGGCAACAACAAGGAGTTCGCCCGCCAGTACCTGGCCGGCGAGCTCGAGCTGGAGCTGACGCCGCAGGGCACGCTGGCCGAGCGGCTGCGCGCCGGCGGCAACGGCATCCCGGCGTTCTACACCCCGGCCGGCGTCGGCACGATGGTCGCCGAGGGCGGCCTGCCGTGGCGCCACCACGCCGACGGCTCGGTCGCGGTGACCTCGCCGGCCAAGGAGGTCCGCGAGTTCGACGGCGCGTCCTACGTCCTCGAACGTGCCCTGACGCCGGACTACGCGCTGGTGCACGCCTGGAAGGGCGACCGGCACGGCAACCTGGTGTACCGGCGCAGCTCGCGGAACTTCAACCCGGACTGCGCGGCCGCCGGGAGGATCACGATCGCGCAGGTCGAGCACCTGGTGGAGCCGGGCGAGATCGACCCGGACGACGTGCACACCCCCGGCATCTTCGTGCAGCGCGTGGTGCACGTGCCGGACGTGCAGAAGAAGGTCGAGTTCAGGACGGTGCGGGAAGCATGAGCGAGCGCGCGAGCGAATCAACGGCACGGAGTGACACGATCCAGGGTCTGAGCAAGGACGAGATGGCGGCGCGCGTCGCGCGGGAGTTGCCGGACGGCTCCTACGTCAACCTCGGCATCGGCATGCCGACGCTGGTCCCCGGGTTCATCCCCGCCGACCGCACGGTCGTGCTGCACTCCGAGAACGGCATCCTCGGTGTCGGCCCCTACCCGACCGACGACGAGGTCGACCCGGACCTGATCAACGCCGGCAAGGAGACCGTCACGACGCTGCCGGGCGGCAGCTACTTCGGCTCGGCGGACAGCTTCGGGATGATCCGCGGCGTGCACCTCGCCGTCGCGGT
>JAKDNL010000942.1 GCA_030451825.1 Pseudonocardia sp.
GCGGTCATCCGCGAGCACGACGAGGCGGGGGAGGACGACGAGGACATCGCGGAGGACTTTGGCCTCACGGTCGAGCAGGTCCGGTGGGCGCTCGCGTACGAGACCTCGATCCGGGCTGCCTGACAGGTGCCGATCCGGCCGGCGGTACCGGGGCGGCACTACAAGCCGGCCACCGTCCGGTTCTACTTCGATGCCGATGTCCTCGGCCTCGCCCACCAGATCGCAGGCCTGCGCCCCGACGCCACCTACCCCGGTGACCCGGGCGGGGTCGTCATGAAACGGCTTCGGCCGCCGTGCCCCGTCACGACCACCGCCGTCAAGGATCGGGTGTGGATACCGCAGGTCACCGCCCTCGGCTGGCTGATCATCACCCGGGACCGGCAGATCCAGGACCACCCCTCCGAGATCGCGGCCGTACGGGACAGTGGCGCGCGGATGGTCGCTCTCAGCGGCACGGATGCCCGCGGTACCTTCGACCAGCTCGAAGTGTTCATGTCCCGGTGGCGGTCGATTGAGGCCTGCCTGACGGAGCCCGGACCGTTCATCTACACCGCCACGCGAACCACGTTCCGCAAGGTTCGCCTGGGTGTCTGATCGGCTCCGCCGAGCAAGATATGCGGGGCAGATGCGTCTTTGCCGCAGGCCCCGCCACTGCCTGTGGAGTGCGGCTCGGGGCGAGCCCTGACCACGCTTCGACCACGTCATTGGCGTCGCCCGGAGTGCCGGGGGCCTGGTGCTGACAACGCGGCCGCAGTCAGCGGTCAGGACGCTAGGCGAGTGCCTTCGGATCGCGTACCTGATCACGCGACACCTCGTGTCGCGGGGAGCGGCGGACCGGGGCTGCGACGTCGGTCGCACGCCGAGGGGCCGCGGACACACCAGATCGTCGTGCGGCTGTCGGCCAGGGAGTTCGTCTCCATCCGCGCCGTCACCGACGACGCCGGGATGGCGCCGGGCGCATGGCTGGGCGAGCTCGGCGTCCGGGTCGCCGCGGGCAAGGGCGACCCCATCCCGCCCCGCTGGCTCGATCTGGTCGACGACCTGGTGACCTGCCGACAGGACCTCGCCAGGGTGGCCCGGCTGCTGAGTGCCGGCCCTGTGGCCGACGACCTCGCGGTTGTGCGGCGGATCCTCGCGCGGGTCGACGAGGTCACCGACACGGCGGCCACGGCTGCCCGCTCGACCCGACCGCGGTGATCACTAAGGTCACCCACGGGTGGCGCCCAGGCGGGCTGGTCGCCTACCTCATGGGTCCGGGCACGGCCGAGGGGCACGTCCGGCCCCGGGTGATCGCCAATTGGGACGGGCTCGAAGCCGGCTGGCAGCCCGACCTCGGCCCGCGGGGCGAGTTCGACCGCCGGCTCGGCCCGCTGATCGGCGCCCTGCACGTTCCGGCCACCCGTGCCGGTCTGCCGGTCAGCGGGAAGGGGCAGACGGATCGCGGCTACGTCTGGCACTGCTCGGTCCGGCTCGGCCCCGAGGACCGGATTCTGCCCGACGCGGAGTGGGCCTGCATCGCCCGCCGGCTCCTCGACGGGGCCAGCATCGCGACGGCCAATGATGACGGCGGCCCGCGCTGGATCGCCGTCCGGCTGTCAGCGATCAAGTTATTCCCCCAGCAGCCGCTCAAGCGCATCCCCCGGGCGA
>JAKDNL010000943.1 GCA_030451825.1 Pseudonocardia sp.
CCGGCGACCGCTCCGGCGACCACCCCGGTCGGCGGCGAGGCAGACCCGGCCGTCCTCGCCCCCGCCGACTTCGAGCCGCTGAGCCCGCAGCCGGTCGGGCGCCCGGACGTCGCCGTGCGCCGCGAGGCGGTGGCCCGGATCGCCGCACTGGCGGTCCCGGTCGGCGGGCTCGGCGAGCTCGGTGAGCTCGGCGCGTGGCTGGCCGCGTGCCAAGGCGAGTGCCCGCCGCGCCCGCCGGTGCAGGCCAGGGTGCTGCTCGTCGCCGGTGACCACGGGATTGCCGAGGCCGGAGTCTCGGCCTACCCGTCCGACGCGGGACGGGCCCGGGCGGCCGCCGCGCTGGCCGGGACGCTGCCGGGGACCATCGCCGCACGCACCGCCGGAGCCGCCGTCCGCACCGTCGACGTGGGGCTGTCGATCCCGGTCACCGACGGCGACGACGGCGAGCACGTCGTCGCCAGGGGGTCCGGCCGGATCGACCGGGCGGACGCGCTGACCTCCGAACAGACCGAACGCGCCTACCGCACCGGCCAGCGCCTGGCCGACGAGGAGATCGAGGCCGGCGCCGACGTGCTCGTCCCGGCCTCGCTCGCGGTCGCCGCGACCACCTCGGCGTCGGTGCTGGTCGCGGCCCTGACCGGGGCCGAGCCGGTCGCCGTGATCGGGCGGGGCAGCGGGATCGACGACACCACCTGGATGCGCAAGGCCACCGCCGTGCGCGACGCACTGCGCCGGGCCCGTGAGCACCTGCGCGACCCGCTGGCGCTGCTACGCACGGTGGGCGGGACCGACATCGTCGTCCTGGCCGGGTTCCTGGCCCGGGCCGCGGACAGGCGCGTCCCGGTCGTGCTGGACGGCCTCGTCGTCGGCGCCGCGGCGCTGCTGGCCGAGGAGCTCGCCCCCGGTGCCCGTGAGTGGTGGATCGCCGCCCAGGGCTCGACGGAGCCGGCGATGACGCTCGTGCTCGAGCACCTGAGCCTGAGCCCGGTGCTGGGCCTGGGCCTGCGCACCGACGACGGCACCGCCGGCGTCGCGGTACTGCCGCTGCTGGTCACGGCCGCCCGTCTGGTCGCCGAGACCGGCACCGCCGCCGACACCGGGATCGTCCGGCTCGAGGCCGGCTGAGTGGACCCCGACGACCCCGCGCCAAACGAGCCTGCCCCGGAAGAGCCTGCGCCGCAGGAGCCGGCGTCCCGAGGCTCGTTCCCGGCCGGACCGCTGCTGGCGGTGAGCTGGCTGACCGTGCTGCCCGCCCGCGTCCGCACCGGACCCGACGGGTCGTTGCCCGCGGGAGCCGCGGTGTCGGCGCTGCGCTGGGCACCGGTCGTCGGGATCGGGCTCGGGCTGGCCGGCGGCGGGCTGCTGCTGGGCCTCACCGCGCTGGGCGTGGCGCCGGTCGTGGCCGGGCTGCTGGTCGTCGGGTTCGGCGCGTTGGCCACCCGCGGCATGCACGTCGACGGCCTGGCCGACACCGCGGACGGGCTCGGCAGCTACGGGCCGCCGGAACGCGCGCTGCGGGTGATGGCCGACGGCGGGGCCGGGCCGTTCGCCGTCGTCACACTGATCGTCGTGCTGGGCGCCCGGGCGGGTGCGCTGGCCCAGCTCGCCGGGGCCGGTGCGGTCCCGGTGCTGACCGGCTGCGCG
>JAKDNL010000372.1 GCA_030451825.1 Pseudonocardia sp.
GCGCGGAGCGGGGCCGGCTCGCGCACCGCCGCCGGCTCGCGGAGCGGTGCCGGCTCGCGCACCGGCGCCGGGCCGGCGGGCCGCCCGGCCGCGGCCGGAAGAACGAGAGGTCCGGCCGGGGTGGGGACGGGTGCCGGAGCGGGCGTCGAGCCGGTCGATCCGGGACGCGGCGTCGCACCGCTCATCGACCCGGCGGGGACCGAGACGGTGATGCTCGCGCCCCGCGGCGTGGCCGCCTCGGGCTGCTTCTCCGCCAGATGTTCCGGCAGCGTCAGGGGCAGCCCGGTCCGCGGCGGGTAGGGCAGCTTGCCGCGCACGACGATGACACCGCGCATGACCCGGCGCAGCTCCACGTCGAGCGCGTCCACGGTCTCCAGCGACGCGGTGGCAACCCCGTAGACCATCCAGCGCGGACCGTCGGCCCCGATGAACACCGACGCGGCGTTCTCGGTCCGGGCGTGCAGCTCGCGGCCCCAGTCGCCCTGTGCGTTGCGCACCCGCGCGCCGCCGTTGCGCAGCGACGTCTCGATCTCCGCGGAGAGCTCGCGCCACAGCACGGACGACCGCGGAGCGGCCAGCGCACTGACCGCGATCCGGCCCTCGGGCAGCATCAGGTGCACCGCCTGCGGGCGGCCGCCCTCGGTCGGCTCCAGCTTCAGCTCGGCCCCGTAGGGCACCGGCACCTGCATCGAACCGAGATCGACGCGGGCCAGCGCGTCGGTCATCGACGGATCGAGTTCCTCCATGTCGGCCGGGCCGAGCGGACGTCCGTCGCGGCCGGGCGGAGGAACCGAGAGGGGGGCGTCGCCGACGCCGTACTCGTCGTCGTCGTAGTCCTGCTCGGCATCCGGGTCGTCGTCGTAATCGTCGTCGTAGTCGTCGTACTCGTCGTCGAGGGGGGCGGCCGGTCGCGACGGGGCCCGGCCGTTCGCCGGCCGGTCGCGCGGGTCGTCGTCCGGGTCGCCGAAGTCATGCCCCTGGGGGGCGTAGTCGCGGGCGTAGAGCGGTTCGTCGTCGTAGCGGTCCTCGAGGTGACGGTCGTCGTAGCGGGCGACCGGCCCCGCGCCGCCGTAGAGGAGCGGTTCGGCCTCGTCCCAGCGGCCGTCGGCGTCGCCCCACCCGGCCCCGTTCGGTGCAGGACCGCTCCTGGTCGCGCCGGAACGGCCACCGCGCGAACCCTGGGATACGGACCCGTTGCGTCCGCCCGCACCGTTGCGCCCGGACGACGGGTCGACGGCCGGGGCCCGCCCGGAGCGCGACGCCCTCGACTCGCGCTCGCGGGAATCGTGGTCGTCGTACACGTCGGCGGGCTCGGCGGTCTCGTCGTAGCCCGGGTAGCCGGGGTAGCGCTCCTCACCGGTGTCGGTCTCCGGCCGGACGTCGAACATCGGGCGACCTCGTGAACGTCCGGGCATCAGCGTCCTCCTCCCGAGTCCAGGCCGGCGTGGCCGCCGGTCGAGCCGTGCCCGCCGGCCCCACGCGCGGACGGCGGGAGCTCGGTGACCTCGACGAAGCGGGCGTGCTCCACCCGCTGCACGACCAGCTGCGCGATCCGGTCGCCGCGTCGCAGCACCAGCGTCTGCGCCGGGTCGTGGTTGATCAGGCAGACCTTGATCTCCCCGCGGTACCCGGCGTCCACCGTTCCCGGCGCGTTGACCACGGACAGGCCGCTGCGCGCGGCCAGCCCGGAGCGCGGGTGGACGAAGCCGGCGAACCCGGTCGGGAGCGCGATCGCGACGCCGGTCCCCACCAGGGCACGCTCCCCCGGTACGAGCGTGACGTCGCAGGCGGTCACCAGGTCGGCCCCCGCGTCTCCGGCCCGGGCGTATGCGGGCAGCGGGACGCCGGGGTCGAGCCGGGTCAGCAGCACGTCGACGGACGGTGCGACCAGCGGCTCATCCGGGGGAGCGGGGACGGGACCGGGCACGGCGGGCGACGCTACCCTGGGCTCGTGAACAAGCAGCCGTCTCCGGTGGGTTCTGCGACGTCCGGCCCCACTGCGTTCGACGAGCGGTTGTCCGTGCCGCTGTGGTGGTACCTACCGGCAGTCGGCCTCGGAGTGCTGCTCGGCGCCGAGATTCATATGGGCTATCCGGGCATCCGGTCCTGGATCGGCTACGTCGTGCTGATCCCGCTCTGTGTGCTCGCGCTGTGGCGGCTGGGGCGTAGCCGGGTACTCGTGCGCGGCGGCACGCTCTCCGCGGGTGACTTCTCGGTCACACTGGAGCAGGTCGGGCGCACCGACGTCGTCACCGGCAAGGTGGAGAAGCAGGACGCCCTGGGCCCGGAGCTGGACCCGACCGCGACGGTCCTGCACCGCGCCTGGATCAGGACCGTCGTCCGGATCGAGATCACCGATCCGGACGTCGACGCCCCGTACTGGGTCGTCAGTACCCGACACCCGGACGACCTCGTCGCCGCGCTTTCCGGCGGCACGAACCAGGCGTCGGACGGCCCGGCAGACCGGGACTGACGCCTCGCCCCTCCCGAACAGACGTCCGGCCCCGGTCCGATCGGACGGGGGCCGGACGTTCGTCCTCTCTCAGGCCGCACAGTCGCGGCAGATGAACTGGCCACCCTTGGAGCTCGCCAGGCGACTCCGGTGGTGCACCAGGAAACAGCTCGCACAGGTGAACTCGTCCGCCTGCTTCGGCAGGACGTTCACCGTGAGCTCCTCGCCGGACAGGTCGGCGCCGGGCAGCTCGAAGCTCTCCGCGGTATCGGTCTCGTCGACGTCGACGACCGCGGACTGGGCCTCGTTACGCCGCGCCTTCAGCTCGTCCAGCGAGTCCTCTGCCAGTTCGTCGGCCTCGTTCCGTCGTGGGGCGTCGTAGTCGGTCGCCATGGGTCCACCCTTGCCATTCACAGTTTGCGCAGCTCACCGGCCCAGTTCGCTGCTGGTCGATCACAGTCGTCACGTTCTGCGTGCCGCTGAGGAACGTCGCGGACACAAGGTTTGTGCCCGGTGGTGGAGTGATGCCGGTCTCACCTTCTCGGGTCAGACCGCCGAACGGTCCTTGCCCGGACGGGCACCGGATCGCACTGACCACGCCGGCGCCGCCCGGAGCGGTACGTCCGCCACCGGCGGGCGGCAGGGTAACCCAGGCGCGCCGTCCTGTCGCTGCGGGCCCGGCGGTCCGCGCACCACTAGGGTCCTGCCCCGTGGCAGCGAGTTCGCAGAACCCGACCGAATCCGGGTCGACCCCCGGCGCCGACCCGGCCTCCGTGGGGGCGTTCCTGGCCACCGAGCTCGGTGACGAACGCTGGCGCAGGTGCACCCTCGCGCCGGTCGGCGCGGGCCGGTCGAACCTGACCTACCGGGTGGACAGCGCGGCCGGTGCGGTGGTGCTGCGCCGCCCGCCGGTGGGCTCGGTCGCCGAGACCGCGCACGACATGGGACGCGAACGCCGGGTGATCTCCGCGCTGGCCGGCACCGGCGTCCCGGTGCCGGCCGTGCTGGCGCACAGCGAGGACGGCCCGCCGGTGGACGCGCCGTGTTTCGTGATGGAGCTGGTCTCCGGCGTCGTCCCGCTCGACGACCTGCCGCCGGGCTGGGCGGCGACCGAGGCGGACCGGGCGCGGGCCGGGCGGGCGCTGATCGACGTCCTGGCCGCGCTGCACGAGGTGGACCCGGCCGAGGTCGGGCTCTCCGACTTCGGGCGCCCGGACGGCTACCTGGAACGCCAGATCCGCCGTTGGGGCAAGCAGTGGGCCGCCGCCCGCGACGACACCGACGCCCCGTCGGCCACCGACGAGCGGACCGGGACCGAGCTCACCCGGCTGTCCGAACGCCTCGGCGCCGACGTGCCCACCACCCAGCGCCACACCGTCGTGCACGGCGACTACCGGATCGACAACTGCCTCTTCGACGCCGAGGACCCGGGGAGGATCAAGGCGGTCCTGGACTGGGAGATGTCCACCCTCGGCGACCCGATGGCCGACCTGGGGCTACTGCTCGTCTACTGGCATCAGGCCGACGACGACCCGGTCTGGCGCGATGCGCAGCGGCTGCCCAGCCCGACCCGGCTGCCCGGGTTCCCCACCCGCGACGAGCTCACCGCCGCCTACGCCGCGCGGACCGGCCTCGATACGGCACCCCTGCCCTGGTACGTCGCGTTCGGGGCGTTCAAACTGGCCGTCGTGCTGGCCGGGATCCTGTCCCGGGTCCGCACCGGGGCCGTGCCGCCGGAGATGGCCGCCGGCCTCGAGGACGCGGTCGGACCACTCGTCGTCCTCGGACACCACATCCTCGACCACGGGATTGGAGGGCAGCGATGAACTCGCCGCGCCCGTACCAGCGACGACGCACCCGCCCGATCGTGGCGACGGCCACGGCGCTCCTCGTGCTCGCAGCCGCGACCTGGTTCACCGTCCTGGTGACCTCGTCCGGCGGTCCCAACGACACCGCCTGCGCCGCACCGGCGACGGGCCCCGTCCCGGGCACCGTCATCGACCGCGCCGAGCTGGACACCGCCACGCCCGTTGCACCGCGCGACGTCCGGTTCCAGGTGCTCAACGCCGGGGGGCAACGCGGCCAGGCGAACCTGGTCTCGGCGCAGCTCGGCGATCTGGAGTTCAGCGAGTCCTCGAGCCCGACGAACGACCCGCACTACCCCGAGGGCGACATGAACTGCCTCGGCCAGCTGCGGTTCGGTCCGTCCGGCCAGGGCGCGGCGGAGACGCTCGCGCTGGTCATGCCGTGCGTGGAGATGGTCCGCGACGACCGCGCCGGGGCCGACGTCGACATCGTGATCGGGGCCGCGTTCTCCGACGTCTCCCCCGGCCGCGCCGCCCGCGACGTGCTCGACGCGCTGTCCGCCCCGGCCGGTCAGAACGGCCGGCCCGCGGCGGTGGACCCGGCGGCCCTGCAGCAGGCCCGTCAGAACGGCTGCAGCTGAGCCGGGCACCTCAGACCTCCGCGGCCCCGTGCCGCCGGGCCAGCGCGGCGAGCGCGCGGGCGACGCCGGGCGCGGCCGCCAGAGACACGTCCGCACCGAGGCCGGCGGCGTCCGCACCGAGATCGTCCGGGCCGCCGGCGACGTGCAGCAGCGCGCCGGCCTCGCGGGCGATCAGCGACGCCGCAGCCCAGTCCCACCAGTGGCAGCCGTGTTCCACGTAACCGTCCAGCCAACCGGCCCCGACCGCGCACAGGTCCAGTGCCGCCGAGCCGGCGCGACGGATGTCACGCACCTCGGGCAGCATCCCGGCGACCATCCGGGCCTGACGGGCCCGCCGGTCCGCGCGGTAGGCGAACCCGGTGCCGATCAGGGCCAGCGACAGGTCGTCGGTGTCGGTGACGCCCAGCGGCGTGCCGTCGCAGGTGGCGCCGCCCCCGCGGGCCGCGGTCCACACCCGCCGCGACACCGGCTCGACGACGGCGCCGGCCACCGTGTCGCCGTCGCGGACCGCCGCGACCGAGATCGCGTACCAGGGCATGCCGTAGAGGTAGTTCACGGTGCCGTCAATCGGGTCGACGACCCAACGGGCCGTCTCCGCCTCGCCCGCGCCCTCCTCCCCGTAGACCGGCTCCCCCGGGCGCAGGGCGGCGAGCCGCTCCCGCACGAACCGCTCGACCGAGGCGTCGGAGGCGGTCACGACATCGGTCGGCGAGCTCTTCGTGGCGACGTCGGTTCCACCCCCGGGGCCGGTCCGCGGGGCGGGCAGTTCCCGCAGGTGAGCGGCGGCCTCGACGGCCACCTGCTCGGCCACCGCGCGCAGCGCGTCCGGGGAGTCGGGCACAGGGTTCGAGGGGGTCACACCGACCATCCGATCACGGCCCGGCGGCATCGGCACGGCCCCCTCCCACCCGCCGATCGCGGCTCCGCAAGCGGGCCCCGGGGACGTCCGATGGACATCTCGTGACGCGCAGATGGCGTGAGGTGCGGCCCCTGTCCATCAGCACAGTTACAATGGAGCGGCACCCCACCTCCGGGACGCGCGGCGACCTCCACTGAACGCCGGCGACCGAGGCGGCGATGACACAACGACATTCCGGACGCACACGCGACCAGCAGGTGCCACACCGCACGCGGTGGGACACGGCGATCGGGTCCGCGCGATCCGGCGAACCACGTCAGCGCACGTAGCGAGAGGGCCCAGGTGGCAGCCGCAGACTCCGCAGCACGCAGCGACTCGACCGTCGACGAGACGACGAGTTCCGCACCCCGTCCCCGGCCAGCGGCCGGGGCGACCAAGACGGCCGCCAAGCCCGGGACCCGCACCGCCGCGAAGCCGGCCGCGAAGACCGGTCCGGCGACCCGTGGGAGCGCGAAGAAGCCCGCCGCGAAGAAGGGCGCGACGACCGCCGAGGGCTCCGAGGAGGTCGAACTCGACGAGGGCGAGCTCGCGGTCCCGGAGGACGGCGAGCTCGTCGAAGAGGTCGTCGCCGTCGATCTGGAGGCCGACCTGGCCGAGGTCGCCGCGGACACCCCCGCCGAGGCGGTGGCCGACGACGACGATGACGACGACGAGGAAGAGACCAACACCGGCGCCAACCGGCAGGCCCCGACCACCCGCTCGTCGCAGCAGAAGTCGGCCGACTTCGTCTGGGACGAGGAGGAGTCCGAGGCACTGCGGCAGGCCCGCAAGGACGCCGAGCTCACCGCCTCGGCCGATTCGGTCCGCGCCTACCTCAAGCAGATCGGCAAGGTGGCGCTGCTCAACGCCGAGGAGGAGGTCGAGCTCGCCAAGCGGATCGAGGCCGGCCTCTACGGCGCGGAGCGGCTGCGCCGGGCGTTCGACGCCGGCGAGAAGGTCTCCCCGCAGATGCGGCGCGACCTGCGCTGGATCGTCCGTGACGGTGAGCGCGCCAAGAACCACCTGCTCGAGGCGAACCTGCGCCTCGTGGTCTCGCTGGCCAAGCGCTACACCGGCCGCGGGATGGCGTTCCTGGACCTGATCCAGGAGGGCAACCTGGGCCTGATCCGAGCGGTCGAGAAGTTCGACTACACCAAGGGCTACAAGTTCTCCACCTACGCGACGT
>JAKDNL010000944.1 GCA_030451825.1 Pseudonocardia sp.
CCCGCGGTGGATGTTCTCCAACAAGTCCCTCGACATCCTCGACCTCTGCTCCGCATCGCTCGACCGCCTCGGCGTGGCGCACCGTCGTCCCCGCTGGGACATGATCTCGGTGGCCCGCCGGGAGGCGGTGGAGATCATGGACCGGGAGGTCGGCCCCAAGACCTGACCGGCCGAACGCCCGTGCAGGACGTGTTTCCGCACACGAAGTGCTGAAGTGGGACGGTCCGAGTGGCGCGTGCCCGGTAGCCTGGTTGTTCCGCCGCACAGCTAACGGGGCTGCGCCCCAGCCCGACGAAGGAGATCCCGGTGGCCGAGGACGTTCCCGCAGACACGCCGCAGGACGATGGCGACGGTCCGCGCCCCGGGTGGCGGGTCCTGGTCGTCGAGGACGAGGCGCTGATCCGGATGGATCTCGCCGAGATGCTCTCCGAGGAGGGCTACCAGGTCGCAGGCGAGGCCGGTGACGGCGAGGCCGCGGTGTAGCAGGCACGCGAGCTCAAGCAGGACCTGGTGATCATGGACGTGAAGATGCCCAAGAAGGACGGTATCGATGCCGCCGCCGAGATCGTGGGGGAGCGGATCTCCCCGGTCGTCATGCTGACCGCGTTCAGCCAGCGCGACCTGATCGAGCGGGCGCGTGACGCCGGCGCGATGGCCTACCTGGTCAAGCCGTTCGCCCGGCACGAGCTGGTGCCCGCGATCGAGCTGGCCGTGTCCCGGTTCGCGGAGAAGCGCGCGCTGGAGGACGAGGTCGCCTCGCTCAACGAGCGCTTCGAGACCCGCAAGGTCGTCGACCGGGCCAAGGGCCTGCTGATGACGCACCAGAAGATGACCGAGCCGGAGGCGTTCCGCTGGATCCAGCGCACCGCGATGGACCGGCGCACCACGATGAAGGCCGTCGCCGACGCCGTCATAGACGGCCTGGCCACCGCCAAAGCCTGACCAGCCACCCCGGGGCCGGGGCCGGGACCTAACGAGCGTGACGTTCGTAGCGTCGGACGCAACGAATGCCACATTCGTCCGGCGCGGGCCCGGGGAGGGATTGGGCCGGTCCCTGACGCTCATTCCTCGCTGACTTGCAGGAGTTCGTCACACCTCGGGGAACAATTCCTCCTCGGTACGCAGAATCGTGTCACGCGACGTGCGGGCGGCTGTCCCGGTGCAGGCAGGTCAGCTTCGCCGTGCAGACCCGCCTGCCCTGCCCGTCGACGATCACGATCTCGCTCGTGCTGGTGGACCGCCCGACATGGATCGGACGGGCGGTGCCGGTGATCATGCCCTCGGTGGCCGAGCGGTGGTGGGTGCAGGCCAGCTCGAGCCCGACCGGGAACCGCTCGGGCATCGCGTGCAGCGCGGACAGCGTGGAACCGAGGGTCTCGGCCAGCACGGCGCTGGCGCCGCCGTGCAGCAGGCCGTAGGGCTGGCGGTTGCCGGCGACCGGGAGCCGGCCGACCACCTCTTCCAGGGAGAGCGTGACAAGCTCCAGCCCCATCCGGGCGGCGAGCTGCTCGGAGCTCATCTCGGGGGCCATCTCGGGCAGCTGCGCGGGATCGATCGGCACCGGCCGACCCTAGCCGGGCAGGTCACCGGCCCCGCCCCGGCCCGGCCCGGCCGACTCCCCAAGGGGCCGACGCAGCAGGG
>JAKDNL010000945.1 GCA_030451825.1 Pseudonocardia sp.
AGAAGGCCTCGGCCGGCACCCCGGTGATCGTGTTCTTCGACGAGATGGACTCGATATTCCGGACCCGTGGCTCGGGTGTCAGCTCGGACGTCGAGACGACGATCGTGCCCCAGCTCCTCGCCGAGATCGACGGTGTCGAGGGGCTGGAGAACGTCATCGTGATCGGCGCCTCGAACCGTGAGGACATGATCGACCCGGCGATCCTGCGGCCGGGCCGGCTCGACGTGAAGATCAAGATCGAGCGTCCGGACGCCGAGGGCGCCCAGGACATCTTCTCCAAGTACCTCACCGACACCCTGCCGGTGCACACCGACGACATCGCCGAGTTCGCGGGCAGCCGCAAGGCCTGCGTCGACGCGATGATCCAGCGGGTCGTCGAGCGGATGTACGACGAGACCGAGGAGAACAGGTTCCTGGAGGTCACCTACGCCAACGGCGACAAGGAGACGCTCTACTTCAAGGACTTCAACTCCGGCGCGATGATCCAGAACATCGTCGACCGGGCGAAGAAGTCCGCGATCAAGTCGGTGCTCGAGACCGGCCAGAAGGGGCTGCGCGTGCAGCACCTGCTGGACGCGATCGTCGACGAGTTCGCCGAGAACGAGGACCTGCCCAACACCACCAACCCGGACGACTGGGCGCGGATCTCGGGCAAGAAGGGCGAGCGGATCGTCTACATCCGCACGCTGGTCAGTGGCAAGAACGAGGCCACCGGCCGGGCGATCGACACCGCGTCGAACACCGGCCAGTACCTGTAGGCACCTGCCTCACCCGGACGGGCCCCCTCGCCGCGCCGGCGGCGGGGCCCGGCGGCGGCCCCTCGGCCGGCCTTCTCGGGGGGAGCGGGGCGAATCCCGCCATCGGCGTCCGTTTCCGACCACTTCTGCCGATCATGGGCGTGGCCGGCGGGGTTTGGGGTTCAGCCGCGTGTCCGATCCGCTCACGCCCGCGGGCGGTCCCCGGTCCCAGCAGCGGCCGGGTCCGGCGGCGGGGCGACCGACCCGGAGCCGGTCGTCCGGCCGCGGGGTCACATTCGTCCACGACGACGGTGACCGGCCGGTGCGACGCTGGTCGCATGCGCGATCACGTGGTCCCGTCGATGCGACCCCAGCCGATGATCTCCGTGGCGGACGTCGAGAAGGCCGGCAGGTGGTATCGGAAGGTGCTGGGCGCGGCCAGTGGGCACGGTGGTGTCGAGTACGAGCAGCTCCTGGTCGACGGCGAGCTCGTCCTCCAGTTGCACCGGCACGACGTCGGGCATCACCACGGGACCATCGGCGATCCGGGGCGACCGACCGGAAACGGTGTCGCGGTGTGGTTCGAGGCGGACGCGTTCGACGCCGCAGTGGCCCGGGTCCGCGACGCCGAGGCCCGGATCGTCACGAACGAGCACCGCAACCCGAACTCGGGGCATCGCGAGATCTGGTTTCGAGATCTCGACGGCTATCTCGTCGTGATCGCCGAGGCGTGAGCAGGCCCGCGAGTCCGTCGTGAGATGACCGTCATTGCTCTCCCACGCGGGCGGAGAGCAATGGACGTCATCTCACCGTGGGCTGTGCTCAGTGGGCTGTGCTCAGCGGGGGGTGGTGCGCTGACCGGGGTGGTGCGCTGACCGGGGTGGTGCGCTCAGCGGGGTG
>JAKDNL010000373.1 GCA_030451825.1 Pseudonocardia sp.
AAACCCTCGGTGAGGTCGGTGAGGAACTCCCGCACCCCGGGCAGCGGCCGGATCTCGGGCAGCAGCGCGTCGAACTCCTCCTTCCACGCCGCGCGGGCCGCGTCGCCGTGCTCGGCCTCGAACGCGTCCCCGGCGACGGCCGGGACCAGCTGGTCCCCGCCCATGCCCACGGCACGGTGCAGCCGGTGGACCGGGATCGTGCGGTCGAACCGGTGCAACGCGCGGGACCAGGCGAGGGCGTGATGGTAGTTGGTGTCGACGAGTGTCCCGTCGACGTCGATCACCGCGGTGTCCGGTGTGGTCACCGGGACGGGGTACCCGCAACGGGCCGGATCAATCCTGGCCGGCGCTGCGTTCGTCCTCGCGGTCCAGCCGGGCGCGGCGTTCCCGCTCGCGGCGGCTGTAGGCGGCCTGGCGGACGGCGCCCTCGTCGGCGAACCCGTTCGCCCGGACCATGCCGGTGAGCAGTCGCAGCCGCCCCCGGGTTCCGGTGAGCGCGAGCCGCACGTCGACGTCGTCCTCGGCGCCGGCCGAGCCGGTGTCGGACTCCTCGCCCCGTTCGGGGTCGATCCGGTGCAGCACACCGGCCCTACCGGACCGGTCCTGCGCCTCGGCACGTCCCTCGCCCGGGAGCAGGTGCCCGGTGACCACGCGCAGCACGGTGTCGCGGGTACGCCGCTGCTGGGCCAGCGCCCCCAGCGCCGGCAGCGAGACCATTCCGATCCGGTGCTTCGTGCCCACGTCCGCGACGACCGGCCGCGCCTCGGCACGGCGGGGCAGGTCGGACAGGAGCACGACCGCGTCGAAGGCTTCGCGGTCCATCGCCCGCCGGCAGATCTCGATCATCGGCAAGGCGCCGTTCTCGTCGAGCGCGATCTCGGTGTCGTCGACCCGGACGTCCCATTCCCCGCCGGCGTGCCGGGACAGCAGCGCGGGCAGTTCGCCGGCCAGCCGGTGCGCGAGCTCGGTCGGCAGGCCGGGGTCGGCGAGCAACCCGACGACGGTGTGCGCGCCGCCCGAGGCCGGGCGCTCGGGCGCCGGGCGGTCGGATGCCGGGCGCTCGGAGGTAGGGCGCTCGGACGTCGCCGGCTCGGATGCCGCCGGCTCGGACGTCGGAGAAGGGGTGTACACGGCGCAGCACACTACGTGCGGCACACGCCGGCGCGCAGCGCCCCGGGCCCCGTCCCCGCACCCGTCGCGGCCGGTCGGGCGGCAGGTGGTCGGTGCCACGGACCGTGTTCGTCCGATCCCCGGCGTTTGATCGCGCCGTCCGCGGGAAGACAGACCGTGTGGGAGTGCGTACCTGGATCGGGTCCTGGCCGGTCTACCGTCAGCTGACCGGCGACGACCCGTTGGGCCGAGGCACCGCGGCCCGGTCGGCGGGGACCGAGGGCTGGCATGCCCGGACCCGGGACGCCGACACCGTCACCAAGTCGATCTGCCCGTTCTGCGCGGTCGGCTGCGGGCAGGACGTGTACTCGAAGGACGGGACGATCACCCAGATCGAGGGCGACCCGGACTCCCCGATCAGTCGGGGACGGCTGTGCCCCAAGGGCTCGTCGTCGCTGTCGCTGGTCACCTCGCCCTCGCGCGTGACGACCGTGCGCTACCGGCGTCCGCACGGCACCGAGTGGGAGGACCTGGATCTCGACACGGCCGTCGACATGATCGTCGACCGGGTGCTGGAGACCCGGCGCCGGACCTGGCAGGACGTCGACGACCTGGGGCGGCACCTGCGCCGCACGATGGGCATCGCGAGCCTCGGAGGAGCGACCCTCGACAACGAGGAGAACTACCTCATGAAGAAGCTCTACACCGCGATGGGCGCGGTCCAGGTGGAGAACCAGGCCCGCATTTGACACTCCTCCACGGTTCCCGGTCTGGGAGCCTCGTTCGGCCGCGGTGGGGCCACCAACTACCAGCAGGATCTCGTCAACTCCGACTGCATCGTGATCCAGGGCTCGAACATGGCCGAGGCCCATCCGGTGGGCTTCCAGTGGGTGATGGAGGCCAAGAAGCGGGGCGCGACGGTGATCCACGTCGACCCGCGGTTCACCCGTACATCCGCGGTCGCGGACCTGCACGTCCCGATCCGGGCGGGCACCGACATCGCGTTCCTCGGCGGGCTGATCCGGTACGTGCTGGAGAACGACCTCTGGTTCTCCGAGTACGTGCGCGCCTACACGAACGCGCCGATGATCGTCTCCGGGGACTTCGAGGACACCGAGGACCTGGCCGGTGTGTTCTCCGGCTACGACCCGGAGACCGGCACCTACGACGTCACCACCTGGCAGTACGAGGGGGCCGAGGTCGAGTCGGCGGCGGGCTTCCGGGACGAGCGCGCCATGGTTCAGGAAGACGAGCGGGCCATGGTCCAGGAACACGAACGCGGCCAGATCGCCGGTTCCGGCGGGGCGCCGTTCACCGGCACCCCGACCCGCGACGACACGCTGCAGGACCCGCGCTGCGTGTTCCAGGTGCTGCGCCGGCACTACGCCCGATACACCCCGGAACTGGTGCAGCAGGTCTGCGGGATCGACCCGGAGACGTTCGCCCGGGTCGCCGAGGCGCTGACGTCGAACTCGGGCCGGGAGCGGACCGCGGCGTTCTGCTACGCCGTGGGCTGGACCCACCACACGGTGGGAGTGCAGTACATCCGTGCGGCGTCGATCCTGCAGGCGCTGCTGGGCAACATCGGCCGCCCCGGCGGCGGGATCCTCGCGCTGCGCGGGCACGCCTCGATCCAGGGTTCCACCGACATCCCGACGCTGTTCGACCTGCTGCCCGGCTACATCCCGATGCCGCACGCACACCGCGACCAGGACCTCGAGACGTTCGTCGAGCACAACTCGGGGCGCAAGGGCTACTGGGCCGAGATGGAGTCCTACCTGGTCAGCCTGCTCAAGTCCTGGTTCGGTGACGCCGCGACGGCCGAGAACGACTTCTGCTTCGACCACCTGCCCCGGCTCGACGGCGACCACTCGTCGTTCCCGACGGTGATGGCCCAGGCCCGCGGCGAGGTGCCCGGCTACTTCGTGGTCGGGGAGAACCCGGCCGTCGGCACCGCGAACTCGAAACAGCAGCGGCTCGGGCTCGCGGGCCTGGAGTGGCTGGTCGTCCGGGACCTCAACATGATCGAGACGGCGACGTTCTGGAAGGACGGCCCGGAGATCGCTACCGGGGAGCTGGTGAGCGAGGACGTCGGCACCGAGGTGTTCTTCCTGCCCGCGGCCAACCACACCGAGAAGGACGGCACCTTCACCAACACCCAGCGGCTGCTGCAGTGGCACCACAAGGCGGTCGAACCGCCCGGGGACTGCCGCAGCGACCTGTGGTTCTACCACGAGCTCGGGAAGCGGCTGAAGGCCCGCGTCGCGGACTCCACCGACCCGTCCGACCGGCCGCTGCAGGACCTGACCTGGGACTACCCGACCGAGACCGGCGCCACCGGGATCGTCGAGCCGAGCGCGGACGCGGTGCTGCGCGAGATCAACGGCACCGACGCGCAGGGGCGGGCGCTGAGCTCCTATACCCAGCTCCGCGCCGACGGCTCGACCCGCGGCGGATGCTGGATCTACTGCGGCGTCTACGCCGACGAGGTGAACCAGTCGATGCGCCGGCGGCCCGGCTCCGAACAGGACCTGCCGGCGCACGAGTGGGGCTGGGCGTGGCCGGCGAACCGGCGGGTGCTCTACAACCGGGCCTCCGCCGATCCGGAGGGCAACCCGTGGAGCGAGCGCAAGAAGCTGATCTGGTGGGACGGCGAGCGCTGGACCGGTGGCGACGTCCCGGACTTCCCCGTGGGCACCCCGCCGGACCACCGGCCGGAGTCCGAGACCGAGGGCGTCGACTCGATCGGCGGGAACGAGCCGTTCATCATGCAGGGTGACGGCCGGGCCTGGCTCTACGCGCCGGCCGGGCTGCTCGACGGGCCGATGCCCACGCACTACGAGCCGCAGGAGTCCCCGGTCGGCAACGTGCTGCACCCGCAGCAGCGGGCGAACCCGGCGGCGCAGCTCTTCGACCGGCCGGACAACCGGTACCACGCGCCCGGCGGTATCTCCTTCCCGTACGTGTTCACGACGTTCCGGGTCACCGAACACCACACGGCGGGCGGGATGAGCCGCTGGACCCCGTACCTGAACGAGCTGGTCCCGGAGATGTTCCTGGAGGTGTCCCCGGAGCTGGCCGCCGAGCGCGGCCTGACCCACCGGGACTGGGCGCACGTGGTCACCGCGCGCTCGGCGATCGAGGGCCGGGTGCTGGTCACCGCGCGGGCCACGCCGCTGCGGATCGCCGACGGGGCGGGCGGTACCCGGGTGATCCACCAGATCGGGGTGCCCTGGCACTGGGGCGAGAACGGGCTGTCCACCGGGGACTCCGCGAACGAGTTGCTGTCGGTGGCGCTGGACCCCAACGTGCACATCATGGAGACCAAGGCCGCGACCTGCGACATCCGGCCCGGGCGCCGCCCCCGCGGCCCGGACCTGGTCACCTTCCTCGTCGACCGCCGGCGCGCCGCCGGCCTGGAGGACTGAATGGGCAACTCGCTGTCCGGTCCGCTCGCGGACCCGAGTGCGGACGCCGGGTACGCCGACGACCACCCGCCGCGGGTCGGCTTCTTCACCGACACCAGCGTCTGCATCGGCTGCAAGGCCTGCGAGGTCGCCTGCAAGGAGTGGAACGCGCTGCCCGCCGACGGGGCGACCGACCACGGCGCCGGCGGGGACGTGCTGTCGATGACCGGGATGTCCTACGACAACACCGGCGGGCTGGGCGCCTCGACCTACCGGCACGTCGCGTTCGTCGAGCAGCGCGTTCCCGCGACCCGGTCGGCCACCACCGACCTCGGGATGCCGTCGATGGACCTGCCCGGCTCGGCCGAGTCCGGTGAGCACCGCGCCGACGCGACCGAGGTCCGCTGGCTGATGGCCTCGGACGTCTGCAAGCACTGCACGCACGCGGCCTGCCTGGACGTCTGCCCGACCGGCGCGCTGATCCGCACCGAGCACGGCACAGTGCTGGTGCAGGACGACATCTGCAACGGCTGCGGCTACTGCATCCCGGCCTGCCCGTACGGCGTGATCGACCAGCGCAAGGGGGACGGTGGCGCGTTCAAGTGCACGATGTGCCAGGACCGGCTCGGCGAGGGCCTGATGCCGGCCTGCGCCACGGCCTGCCCGACCGAGTCGATCATGTTCGGGAACCTCGACGAGCTCCGCGAACGCGCCGACGAGCGGCTCGCCACGCTGCACGCGCAGAACGTTCCCGAGGCTCGGCTCTACGGCCACGACCCGGACGACGGCGTCGGTGGGGACGGCGCGTTCTTCCTGCTCCTCGACGAGCCGGAGGTCTACGGCCTGCCGCCGGACCCGGTCGTCACCACGAAGGACCTGCCCTCGATGTGGCGCCACGCCGCCGCGGCGGCACTGACCGTGGCCGGCACCGTCGCGGCCGCGTTCATCGGAGCGCGGCGATGACCGTCCGGGAGCGGCGGATGGTGCCGAAGGCCGAGTTCGGCTCCTACTACGACCGGCCGATCATCAAGCCGCCGGTGTGGAAGGTGCCCGACGTCCCGGCGTACCTGTACCTGGGCGGGATGGCCGGGGTCTCCGCGTCGCTGGGCGCCCTCGGCGACCTGACCGGGCGGCCGTCGCTGCGCCGGGTCGGGCGGATCGCCGCGGCCGGCGGCGCGGTGTCGAGCGTGGGGTTCCTGATCCACGACCTCGGCCGCCCGGAGCGGTTCCTGAACATGATGCGGGTGCTCAAGCCGACGTCGCCGCTCTCGGTCGGGTCCTGGATCCTCGCCCCGTTCGGCACCCTCGCCGGCGCGACCGCCGCGGCCGAGCTGACCGGCCTGTCCCCCCGCCTGGCGCGCGTGTCCGGCCTCGCCGCCGGGGTGCTCGGACCGGCCATGACGACCTACACCGCGGTACTGCTCGCGGACACCGCCGTACCGGGCTGGCACGAGGCCTACCGGGAGCTGCCGTTCGTGTTCGCCGGCAGCGCACTCGCCGCCGGAGGCGGGGCCTGCCTGCTGGCCGGTCGCGACGCCGTGTCCGTCCGGCAGGACCCCAGGATTCCGCCGGACAGGCCCGGCCCGGCACGGCGGGTCGCGGTCGCCGGTGCGGCGCTGGAGCTGGCCGCCATGGCCGTGTTGGAGCGACGCATCGGGCACGCCGCGACGGCCTACACGACCGGCCGCGCCGGCACCGTGCTGGCGGCGTCCCGCGCGGCGACCGTGCTCGGCGCGGCGGCCGCGGTGGCCTCGGGTGTGGTGCGCGGACGCCGCGGGCGGATCCTGGGCGCGGTCGCCGGGCTGGTGCTCAACGCGTCCTCGGCCGCCACCCGGTACGGGGTGTTCGAGGCCGGGATGGTGACGGCCCGCGACCCGTCCTACGTGGTCGTCCCGCAGCGCGAGGGGATGCGGGCGCGGAAGGTCGAGGCCGCGGAGTGAGCACTACGTCACGCCGCTGCTGCTGCAGCAACGCCGGTAGCCGTGGACCCGGTCCCCACAGCGGGAGCGCGGTTGTCGGTTCCCGATGCCCCGATCCGTCGTGGCATGCGACCGGTCGCGGCTACGCTCGACGAATGTCTCAGCCCGAGATCCAGCGCCAGGTCCGTCAGCAGCGCGGTGACATCGAGGCGCAGTATCAGCTCGTCGAACGGGTCGACGGCAAGGTCGGCGCGGTGGACCTCAAAGTCGAACAGGTCGACGGCAAGGTCGACGGGCTGGACACCAAGGTCGAGCACCTCGACAACAACCTCTACGCCGTGGACCTCAAAGTCGAACAGGTCGACGGCAAGGTCGACGGGCTGGACACCAAGGTCGGAACGCTGGATCTGAAGGTCGAGCGGGTCGACAGCCGGGTCGACACCCTCAACACCACCGTCCAACAGGTCGACAGCCGGGTCGATGGGCTCACCACCACCGT
>JAKDNL010000374.1 GCA_030451825.1 Pseudonocardia sp.
TTGTTCAGGGTCGGCCGGGGAACAGCCGTCGCTCGGCCTCGTCCCAGGCCGGCGCCGCGGCTCGGTCGGGCCGGTGGCGGGTCAGCGCGAACGATCGGGCGACGACCTGGCGCAGCGCCGATAGGTCACCGTCCAGCACGCCGCGTGCCCTGGCCTGGACCAGGACGTTGCCCAGCGCGGTCGCCTCCACCGGGCCTGCCACGACCGGCAGGCCGCACGCGTCGGCGGTCAACGTGCACAGCAGCGTGTTGCCCGACCCGCCGCCGACCACGTGCACCGTGTCCACCTCGCGGTCGGACAGCGCGATCGCGTCGCGCAGCGCCCGACGGTGTGCCAGCGCCAGGCTGTCCAGGATGACGCGCACCGTCGCGGCCCTGGTCTGCGGAACGGGCTGGTCGGTTCGACGGCAGGCGTCCGCGATCCGGCGGGGCATGTCGCCCGGGGCCAGGAATTCCGGATCACCGGCGTCGACGACGGCCTGCAGCCCCGGCTCGCCGGCCGCCGCGGACAGCAGCCCCGGCAGCTCCACGGCGCCCGCGCCCCAGTCGCGCAACGACTCCTGCAGCAGCCACAGCCCCATCACGTTGCGCAGGTAGCGGACCGTGCCGTCGACGCCGAGCTCGTTGGAGAAGTTCGCCGCCCGGCCGGCCTCGGTCAGCACCGGCGCGTCCAGCTCGACCCCGACCAGCGACCAGGTGCCGCACGAGATGTAGGCGAACCGCTCGGTGGTCGCCGGCACGCCGACCACCGCCGACGCGGTGTCGTGCGACCCGACGGTGGTGACCGGCGTCGTGGCCGGCAGTCCGATCTCGGTGGCGACGTCGGGGAGCAGCGTCCCGACCGGTGAGCCGGGTTCGCGCAGCGCGCCGAGCAGCGTCGGATCGATCCCGACCCGGGCGGCCAGGCCGGTGTCCCACGTCCGCTTGACCGGGTCGAATAGGCCGGTGGTGGAGGCGTTGCTGACTTCGGCGCCACGCTGTCCGGTCAGCCAGTAGCCCAGCAGGTCCGGGATCAGCAGCAGGTCACGGGCCGCGGCCAGCGTCGGGGTGCCGGCCGCGGCGACCAGCTGGTAGATCGTGTTGAACGGCAGCACCTGCAGCCCGGTCGCGGCGTAGAGCTCGCCCGGGGCGACCGGCAGCGCCGCGGCGACTCCGGCGGTCCGGGAGTCGCGGTAGTGCACCGGGTTGCCCAGCAGGGCGCCGGTCTCGTCGAGCAGGCCGTAGTCCACCGCCCAGGTGTCGATCCCGACGCTGTCCACCGGACCGTCCCGGCCCGCGACGCGCAGCCCCTCCAGGATCTCCCGGTACAGGCCCACGACGTCCCAGTGCAGGGTGCCGCCGAGCCGGACCGGGCCGTTGGCGAAACGGTGCGCCTGGGTCAGCTCGACCCGGCCGTCGACGACCCGCCCGGTCATCACCCGGCCACTGGAGGCACCCAGGTCGACCGCGGCCAGAACGGTGTTCATGCCGCCGCCTCCGCGGGAGGAAGTACGTCGGCGGTCATACCCGGACCTCTCGGAACTCGCATCCGACAAGCTCGGCCACGCACGCCAGCTCCGCGGCCCGGTGCCCGGTGCCGAGTGCCCAGTGGTGGTCCACCCCGGACGCGCTCCAGGCGTCGGTCCACTCCCCCGGATCGCACCCGAAGTCGACCCGCGAGGTGGTGTTGCCGATCCGCAGCAGCGGCCCGGGCACGACCGTGCCCTGCGACGCGACCATCACGTAGGAGCCGTCGCGTTCCTGCCCGATCCCGAACAGCGTCACCGGGCCGGGCCGCACGTCGACCTCCACCGACACGCCCCAGCCGCGCTTGCCGTGGAACACACCCAGCCCCCGCAGCAGCGGCTTCCCGGCCGAGATCGCCAGGTGCGCGGGCCCGTCGTGGCCCATCTCCACGACGTCGTCGACGAAGTTCAGCGCCTGCAGCTCGGTGAACGACCCGCCGCCGCCGAGCCGGTCCATCACCAGCATCGCCAGCGAGTTGCGCAGTTCGAACTCGCCGGCCGCCGGGACACCGCGCGCGGTGAGCAGGGATGCGCCCAGGATCATCCCGGCGCCGAGCCGCTCGTGCTGCTCTCCGTCCAGGCCGCGGTGGTAGTAGGCCAGCGAGTCCAGCCCGAAGTCGGCCACCAGCCGGTCCAGCCCGACCGAGACGCGCGCGCCCCAGGCGAAGTCGTCGTCGACGACCGTCGAGTCGACCTCGAACACCCCGCGCGCCAGCTCCATCCGGGCCGCCACCTCGGCGTCGGTGACGGCGTCCACCTGCACCCGCAGGTCGTCGAGCTCGAGTACCTCGATGTGCCCGCCGAGCTGGGCGGACACGCTCGTCAGGTCGGTGGAGACGTCCAGCATCCCCGGGTAGAGGTGCCCCATCAGGCCGTGCCGGCCGTGCCGCAGCGCGCCGCGCACCCCGGCCGCACGCACCCAGCGGGTGATCCGCTCCCAGGCGCGCTCGTCCTCCAGGTACCCGGACACGCTGCGGAAATCGACGCCGGCGCGGTGGAACGCGTTCGCCATCTCCGGCAGCGGGCAGGCGCCGCAGTAGGCCAGCCACGCCCCGGTGTCGAACGTGTCGTGGTCCATCTTCTCGGTCGGCTGCAGGTTGATCAGCAGCACCGGGGCGCCGCTGCGCTGCGCGACCGGGACCAGCATCGACGCCGTCATGTAGGTGGTGAGGAAGCCGACGATCAGGTCGCAGCCGGCCACCCGCAGCGTCTCCGCCGCGGCCGCGCCCTCCGGGG
Organism: Pseudonocardia sp.; assembly: GCA_030451825.1. Taxonomy (GTDB): domain Bacteria; phylum Actinomycetota; class Actinomycetes; order Mycobacteriales; family Pseudonocardiaceae; genus Pseudonocardia. Next base: position 2,741 of record JAKDNL010000374.1, read on the forward strand.
CATCGGAGACGAAACCGGCGTCGATCACCTCGACGTCGCCGACCGCGCCGAGCCGCTGCGCCACCCGCCGCGCGGAACGCTGCAGCTGCGGCAACAGCTGCGGGAACTGCGACCAGTAGGCGCCCAACCCGCCGGCGACCAGCCCGACGCGAGTGCGCCGCGCCGGCACCCGCGGCAATGCCGGGGCGGCGGCGGTCTCCGCTACCGAACTCATCCGATGCCTCCTCGTGATGGGTTGCTGGGTCGACAGACTGGCCATGATCGTCGCAACTGGCGTCAACGCGACAGATCTGGCGCATCCGTGCCAGTTCTGGCGATCATGGATGGACGACCGCGCAGCGGCCTGGGCCATGTGGTGGATGTGTGTGCCGGCACGGGTCAGCGCAGGAACGCCGCGGCCACGCCGGCGTCGACCGGGATGTGCAGGCCGGTGGTGTGCGAGAGGTCGCCGCCGGTCAGCACGAACACCGCGGCCGCGACATGCTCGGGCAGCACCTCGCGCTTGAGCAACGTGCGCTGGGCGTAGAACGCGCCGAGGTCCTCCTCTGCCACGCCGTACACCGCGGCCCGCTGCGCGCCCCAGCCGCCGGCGAAGATCCCGGAGCCGCGCACGACGCCGTCCGGGTTCACGCCGTTGACCTTGATGCCGTGCTCGCCCAGCTCGGCGGCCAGCAGCCGGACCTGGTGTGCCTGGTCGGCCTTGGTCGCGCCGTAGGCGACGTTGTTCGGGCCGGCGAACACCCCGTTCTTGCTGGCGATGTAGACGATGTCGCCGCCCATCCCCTGCGCGATCATCGCCTTCGCCGCGGCGCGGGCGACCAGGAACGAGCCGCGCGCCATCACACGGTGCTGGGTGTCCCAGTCGTCGTCGCTGGTCTCCAGCAGCGGCTTGGAGATCGACAGCCCGGCGTTGTTCACCACCAGGTCCACCCCGCCGAACGCCAGCGCCGCCCGGTCCACGGCGGCGTTCACGGCCGCGGAGTCGGTGACGTCGACGGTGACCGGCACCGCGACGTCGGTCGACCCGAGTTCCCGTGCCACCGCGGCGGCGGACTCGCCGTCCCGGTCGGCGACCACGACGCACGCGCCCTCGGCGGCCAGCCGGGCCGCGATCGCGCGCCCGATGCCGGACCCGCCTCCGGTCACCAGCGCCACCCGCGACGCGAGGGGCTTGCGCTTCGGGCGCCGGGCCAGCTTGGCTTCCTCCAGGGCCCAGTACTCGATCCGGAACTTCTCCGACTCCGGGATCGGCGCGTAGCGCGACACCGCCTCCGCGCCGCGCATCACGTTGATCGCGTTGAGGTAGAACTCGCCGGCCACCCGCGCGGTCTGCGCGTCGGCCCCGAAGGAGAACATGCCCACGCCCGGGACCAGCACGATCGCCGGGTCGGCGCCGCGCATCGCCGGGGAGTCCGGGCTGGCGTGCCGCTCGTAGTAGGCGCGGTAGCCCTCCCGGTAGGACGCGTGCAGCTCGCGCAGCCGTTCGATCTGCTCGTCGGCCGTGGCAGCTGCCGGCAGGTCCAGTACCAGCGGCGCGACCTTCGTGCGCAGGAAATGGTCCGGGCAGGAGGTGCCGAGCGCGGCCAGGGGCTCCAGCTTCTCCCGGGACACGAAGTCCAGCACGGCGTCGCCGTCGGTGAAGTACCCGACCTGCGGACGGTCGGTGGAGGCCAGCCCGCGGATCGCCGGCGCCAGCGCGGCCGCCCGCTCCCGGCGCTGCGCCTGCGGCAACGCCTCGTAGCCGGGGCGGACCGGGCCGAACGGCTCCGGCGCGCCCCGGGAGTCCAGGTACGCCTGCGCGGTGCGGATGATCTCCCACGAGCGCGCCTCGCACTCGTCGGACGTCGCGCCCCACGCGGTGATGCCGTGCCCACCGAGGATCACTCCGATCGCCTGCGGGTTCGCCCGGGCGACGGCGGCGATGTCGAGCCCGAGCTGGAACCCGGGCCGTCGCCACGGAACCCACAGCACCCGGTCGCCGAAGATCTCCTTGGTCAGCGCCTCCCCGTCGGCGGCGCAGGCGATCGCGATCCCGGCGTCCGGGTGCAGGTGATCCACGTGTGCGGCGTCCACCAGCCCGTGCATCGCGGTGTCGATCGACGGCGCGGCGCCGCCCTTGCCGTGGCTGCAGTAGCCGAACGCGGCGACCATCTCGTCCTCGCGCTCGACGCCGGGATAGGTGTCGACGAGCGCGCGCAGCCGGTCCAGCCGCAGCGCGGCCAGCCCATCGGCGGTGAGTGTGCCCAGGTCACCGCCGGAGCCCTTGACCCACACCAGCTCCACCGGGCGGCCGGTGACCGGGTCGGTGTCGGTGCCCTTGGCCGAGGTGTTGCCGCCGGCATAGTTGGTGGTAGTCGGGTCGGCGCCCAGACGGTTGCTGCGGGCCAGCAGGTCACGTACCGCGCTGTGGTCTCCGGCTGCGCTGGTCATCAGGTCCTCTCACTCGGAGCGGGGTCGGTCATGGACATCAGGCGCCCCAGCCGGCTTGAGTACCGCCGACGCGTCCGGTCTCGATCTGCTGCTGGTACCCGGAGCGGTGGTAGGCCGCGACCGGGTCCGGGTCCAGACCCTGCTCGGAACGAAGGTCGCGCAGCAGCGGGCGGACGTCGGTGGCGAACGCGTCCATCAGCACCGCGTTGGCACCCAGCACGTCACCGCTGCGCTGCGCGTCGGCCAGCGCGTCGACGTCGATCAGCAGCGCCTTGGCCGTGGCCTCCTGCACGTTGAGCACCGAGCGGATGATCGCCGGGATCTTCGCCTCGATGTTGTGGCACTGATCGAGCATGAAGGCGATCCCGGCGTCGGCCGCCAGCGCGTCCGCGGAGACGATCTCGTGCATGATCCGGAACAGCTGGAACGGGTCCGCGGCGCCGGCCATCAGGTCGTCGTCGGCGTAGAAGCGGGAGTTGAAGTCGAACGCACCCAGCTTCCGGGCGCGGAGCAGGAACGCGACGATGAACTCGATGTTGGTGCCCGGGGCGTGGTGGCCGGTGTCGATGCACACCGTCGCCTTCTCGCCCAGTTCCATGCAGTGTGCGTACGAGGTGCCCCAGTCCGGCACGTCGGTGGTGTAGAACGCCGGCTCGAACAGCTTGTACTCCAGCAGCATCCGCTGGTCGTCACCGAGCCGGTCGTAGACCTCGCGCAACGCGTCGGCGAGCCGGTCCTGGCGGGCCCGGATCGAGTCCTGGCCGGGGTAGTTGGTGCCGTCGGAGAACCAGAGCTTCAGGTCCCGCGAGCCGGTCGCGTCCATCACGTCGACGCACTCGAGCAGGTGGTCGGTGGCCTTGCGACGAACGGCCGGGTCCGGGTTGGTGACCGAGCCGAGCTTGTAGTCGTCATCCTGGAAGACGTTGGCGTTGATCGTCCCGACGGTGATTCCCTGGTCCAGGGCGTACTTGGCCGGTTCCGCGTAGTCGTCCACCCGGTCCCAGGGGATGTGCAGGGCCACCGAGGGCGCCACCCCGGTCAGCCGGTGCACCACCGCAGCGTCGGCGATCTTCTCCCACGGATCCCGCGGCACCCCGGCCTGGGTGAACACCTTGAACCGGGTGCCCGAGTTCCCGTAGGCCCAGGATGGCGTCTCGATGCGCTGGGCCCGCAGGGCATCGGTGACCGTGTCGTTCATCCGTGCGTCTCCTCGTCACTGTGTCGATCCGCGCTGCTGTGTCGATCCGCGCTGCTGTGTCGATCCGCGCTGCTGTGTCGATCCGCGCTGCTGTGTCGGCTCGTGCTGCTGTGCCGGCTCGTGTCGCTGTGCCGATCCGCGGCGCTGTGTAGCTGGTCTTCCAGGTGAAAGACCTCCTCGAGCACCTGCAGACCCCGCGCCGCTCCCGACTCCTCGAACAGCGGTGCCATCTCGGCCTGCCACCTGGCGTCGGCGGCGGTGCCGGAGACCGCGGCCCGGGCCGCGTCCAGGTCGTCCGCCTCGACGTAGCCGACGACCAGCCCGTCCGCGGCCATGTGCAGCGAGTAGTTCCGCCACCCGGCGTCGCGCAACGCGGCCAGCATGTCCGGCCGGACCGCCCGATGACGCCTGCGGTACTCCTCGAGCGCCGCCGGACGCACCCGCAGCAGGAAGCAGTAGCGCGGCACCGCCCACCCCTCTCGATACTTCTCGATGCGCCATCATCGCCATGGATTGAAAGCTTTCAAAACCGTAGGCGGGAGTCGCATGCGGCGTCAACCGGG
>JAKDNL010000375.1 GCA_030451825.1 Pseudonocardia sp.
CGGACTGGGCCGACCAGATCACCCACGTCCGCCATATCGCCGGACCAGCTGGGCAGCTGTAGGTTCCCATGCATGATTTCGTTTTCCCACTGAGTCTTCGCCGATGCTGTAGTCGGCGAAGACTCAGCGGGAATCATACCTCGGATCAGGCCGGTAGCCAGCCTTCCAGAACGACGGACCAGAAGTGCTGCGTGCTGATCAGCGTGGTGCAGGTCGGTTGTGGCGGTGGCGGCCGCGCGCGCCCAGTGCCGGCAGCCGTTACGTCGTGGCGAAAGTGTCGGGGGTGCCTGGGAGAATCCGCCGGTATGACTCACGGATCACGCAGTTCGGTACCGGTCGATCGCGATCATGATCGGCGAGCGGGCGGACTCACCGTGCGATATCGCAGTAGTTCAGGCGCGTTCGTGGACTCAACGCTGCAGCGGATTCGAGTAGAGGCATTGCTGGCCGGACTGCCGGTGCGCGAGTTCCGCTCCTACAGGGGCCGGCGTCATTACTCGGGCTGGTACTGGTCGGCGACGACTGGCGGGCACGTGGTTTACGAGAACCGCCTAGAGCTAGCGAGGATCTTGCTCGCAGACCGAGATCCAGATGTCGTCGCGATCGCGGCTCAGCCGTTTCTACTCGAGGAACAAGACGGCGCCCGAATACGCCGCCACGTCCCGGACTTATTACTCGGGCACGCCAACGGTTCGGTGACGGTGGTCGATGTGAAGGCGCCAAAGCGATGTGCTGATCCGGCCATCGCAGAACAGGTCGCCTGGACCCGTCGGGCGTGCGAGCAGGCGGACTTCGGGTTCGAGGTGTGGTCGGGAGCTGATCCTGTCGTGTTGGAGAACGTTCGGTTCCTGGCCGGGTATCGCCGCGCCGCGTGGGTGGATCAGAAGCTGGTCCCTTCCGTGCTGGGGAACGCGGCCAGTCCGGTCAGCGTGCTGGACCTGGAGATGCGCATGGCTGATCACCCTCGTGAGCTGACCCGCCCAGTGATCCTGCACTTGCTCTGGTTGTCGCGGTTGGTCGCTGACCTGTCACAACCGCTGGACGGCGACACGGTTGTGCGAACGGAGATGGCAGCATGAGCGGACAGTTCGTGAACCTCGCGGTGGGCGCCTCGACGCTCTTCGACGGGGATCCGGTGCGGATCGTGGAGCTCGACGGACGCGCGGTGACGGTGCAGGGAGCGGACGGCGGCTACCGTCAGGTCGAGTTGGGAGAGTTCGTCTCTCGCGCCCGAGGGCAAGACGTGGCCGATGCCGACGCCGATCCGGGCATTGTGTTGACCGGGCTGTCGGCCGCCGAACGAGAACGTGTCATGCAGCGGGCTGCGCACGTGCGGGAAGTGCTGACCGGTTACCGGTCCGGGTACGCCGGATCCGCGGCGCCGGGTGAGCCCCGGGAGTGCTTCGCCGAGGGCGTGCCGTTGAAGAGGCGCTACGCGACCAAGGCAGCGGAGCTGTCGGTGACCGCGCGCACGGTGGAGAGCTGGGCCGCGGCCTATCGGCGCGGCGGCGAGGCGGCCCTGGTTGATGACCGGTCTCGCCGGGGCCTGCGAACGTCGGTCGACCCGCGCTGGGACACCGCAGTGCGGGCCGAGCTGGCCGCTGGCGTGGCGGCGTCGACGCCCACTCGCAGCGCGGTGTTGACGCGGGTGGCGGCGCGGCTGGAGCGCGAACACGGGCCGGGTGTGGTGCCCGTCCCGCCGAGAACGACTGCCTATCGGCGACTCGCCCAGTTGGTCAAGGGCACGAACGCGGTTTCCGGATCGGCGCAGGCACGCCGCTCGATCGCCGACCGCCCGAGCGGGGTCTACGGACGCCTGCGCGCTACCCGACCGGGTGAGTACCTGATCTCGGACACTCAGGACCTGGACGTCTTCGCGATGGAGCCAGTGACCTGCCGGTGGGTGCGGGCGCAGCTGACCGTAGCCCAGGACTTGTTCGACCGGCAGATCGTGGGGTTGAAGGTCACCCCGGTTTCGACGAAGGCGGTCGACGTTGCCGGGGTGTTGTTCGAAGCCGTCACCGGCCGCACAGCCGGGCCGCGGTTGGCCGACCCACACGGTGTCCCCGAGCGGCTGGTCTTCGCCGAGCTCGACTCCGAGTCGGCGGGGTCGGCCGGGTGGTGCCCACCTGAGACGTTAGTCGTCGATCACGGCAAGGCGTTTCTTTCCGCGCAGGTCATCGGCGCCTGCGCCCGATTGGGCATCTCCATCCAGCCCGCGCAGCCGCACAAGCCCACCGACAAACCGACCGTGGAGCGATTCTTCAAGTCGCTGCGCGAGGGGCTGATCCAGCACCTCCCGGCCTACACAGGCCCGGATCTGCACAGCCGCGGGACAGGACTTACGGAACAGGCGTTCCTGTTCCTGCACGAGCTTGAAGACCTCATCCGGGACTGGATCGTGAACATCTACCACCGTAGCGATCACGACGGCCTGGCAGTCGCCGAGTGGCCGAGGCTCGCGCTGTGTCCGAACGAGATGTTCACCCTGGGCGTGGCCAAGGCCGGCCTGCTCCGCCTTCCCGTCACCCCGGAGTTGCCGTTCGCGTTCCTGAGGGTGTCGTGGCGCACGATCCAGCACTACGGGGTCGAGGTCGACGGCTTGCGCTACAACGGACCGGCCCTGGACGGTCACCGCAACCAGCGAAGCCCCTATGGCGGGGTCACCGCCGGGAAATGGCCGATCCGGGTCGACGACGACGACGTACGGGCAGTGTTCTTCCAAGAGCCCTCCGACGGGTCCTGGCATCGACTCGACTGGGAGCACGCACCGCTTCTGAGGACCCCATTCTCCGCGGAAGCGGCGAAGCACGCCCGTACGCTCGCCGCACGCGCCGACCAGCCGCTCGATCCGGCCGAGGCCATGCGCGAACTGTTGCAGCGCTGGAGCAGCGGCGAAGTCACCGAACGCCGCGAGCGGCGCATGGCCGCACGGCTGTCCGCCGAGCGCACCGGCCTGCTCGCGATCGGCGACGCCGAGGCCGGCGAGAGGGAGGTTGGTGAGGGCGAGAACGGGCGCGACCCTGCCGGTACGGCGCTCACTCCGCCCGATTCCGACACCGCGGTACTCGGCGACGACGACCAGGAAGGCGAGCTACTCGACGACGTCGATGGGTTCTACGCCGACGCGCTGGAGGTACTGCGGTGAACGACGAGCAGATCTACACCCTTCGCCGCAAGGAGGGTTGGCGCCGCTTCGTCGACGCCGAGCCCAGGGTGCGGCCCGACCCGCTCGACCGGGCCGGTCTGGCTCAACTGAGCGAGGACGCCCGCGCGGACTACGACGACACCCGCCACGACTGGCACGCGAACTTCGGAGTCATCGCCACTCCACAACTACGCAGCATCCGCGACGAACTGGACCTCATCGTGGACTCCAACCGGCAAGCCCCGGACCAGGTTCGCGGGGCGGCCGTACTGGACGGGCGAGCTGGGCTGGGCAAGTCCACGATCGCGAACCTGTTCGCCCGCGAGTACGACCGGGCCGCGCGCCGACGCCGGGGGTCCGTGACTGCGAGCGGTGATGAACGGACCCCGGTCTTCCGGGTCGGACTGACCTCGAACACCACGCTACGCGAGCTCAACAAGAGGATCTGCGAGTTCTACGGGCATCCGGGCGCCACCCGCGGCAACGCGGCCCAGCTCACCGGCTACGCGCTCGACTGCATCCTGGCCTGCCAGACCGGCCTGGGGGTCATCGACGACGTGCACTTCATCGACCAGCACAGCAAGAACGGAGTAGCGGTTAACAACCACCTCAAATGGCTGGCTAACGAGCTGCCGGTGACCTTCATCTACGCCGGGGTCGGCCTGGCCAAACGCGGCTTTTTTGATGAAGGACTCACCGCCGCTTCTGCCGACGAGTTCGCCCAGACCGGGCGACGCTGGACCCGGCTGGAGGTCACTCCCTTCGCCAACGGGCCGGACTGGCTCGCGCTGATCAAAGCCATCGAACGCCACCTCGTGCTCGCAAGCGCCCGACCCACCCAGCTCACCGCGCTGGCCGACTACCTGTTCGACCGCACCAGCGGACACATCGGGTCCCTGATGACCTTGATCACCCGCGGCTGCTACAAGGCGATCAAGCAGGGCGAAGAGGCACTGAGCCGTTCCCTCCTCGACGGCGTGCGCATCGATGAAGCCGCTGAGAAGAGCTGGACCGAAACCCGCCGACGCCGCGGTGAGGCGGCATGAGTGCGGCTCGAGCGCTGCCGCTGCGGGTAGACATCCTTCCTGGGGAAAGCGCCGACTCCTGGCTCGAGGCACTCGCACGCCGGCACGGCGTCAGCCTGCGCCCGACACTGGCCGCGCTCGGGCTGCAGCCACCCCCGGTAACCGTCAGCCGGCTGCTGAACCGAGTGCCGCCGGCGCAGTGGCGCCAGATCGAACACGCCACCGGGCTGGCGCCCGGACGACTGGACGCGGCGACCAGCACCGCGTGGGGAGCCGCAAGCTCGCTGCAGACCCCGGGATCCCGATTCTGCCCACAGTGCCTGCTCGTGCACGGCGGCCGTTGGAAGCTGGCCTGGCGACTCAGCTGCACCGTCGCCTGTCCACAGCACCGGATCTTGCTCGCCGCAGCCTGCCCCGCCTGCCACCACCCACCGCGCCGTATGGTCAGTCGCGGACCGTCCCCGCTGCCGAGTGCCAGCTGCGCCCAACTGATCGAAGGCGTCCGTTGCAGCGCCCGACTCACCGCGGCAACGGTCGTCCCGATCGGCGCCGAGATCCTCGACGCCGAACGATGGGTGCAGCGACTCCTCCTGTCCCGCGGCTCAGGGCCGGAGCAGCACCAGTCCCAGTCCGAACTTCACGATCTACCGGTTGTCATGTCCTGGCTGCTACGTCATCACACCGAGGCCATGCGCGTCGCAGCCGACCGGTTGGTCCCCGACTGGCCGCAGCCCCCTGACCCGACCGCCGCGCCAGTGCTAAACGAGCCGGCCGTCACCGCTGCGGCGCTCGTGCACGCGCAGGCGATCCTGGGTCCCGAAGACCGGCACGCGCTCGAACTGCTGGAACGACTGCGAGGCGGGCCGAATGGCTGGCCCGCAGCATGCCCACCCGGCATCGACCCTCGGCGGTGGGGCGGGCTGACAAGCCAGTTCCCGAGCCGTTACCTCCGCGTGGTCGACCACCAGTTGCCCAGCATGGACCGCTTGCGCTTCAGTTCCCCCACCGCGGCCGCCGCGCTGCCCACCGAGGTCCCCGGTCCCGCGGTGTCCGGCCGGGCCCGGCTGATTCCTCAGTTGCTGTGGTCGGGCTGGACGGCGCGATTGCTACCCCCGACCGGAATCGCAGCCGACCGGCTGCGCGTGCTCACCGCCGGCTGCCTCCTGCTTCCCGGGCACACCCGCGCATCGGGCGCCGAGGAGCTGGCCCGGTTCGCCCCGCGGCTCAGCGCGGCGGCCGTTGCGGCGCTGCTGACCTCGTTCGCTCGGCTGTCCGACGGGGCGTTCCTCGACCCGGTGCTGACGGTGTTGTGCCGAATCGCCGAGCATCTCGACACGGCTGGTCCCGTGATCGACTATCAACGCCGTCGCGATCGAATCCCAGTCGCCACGATCGGCTGGCAGCAGTGGCGAGAGCTGGCCCTCACCGCCGGCGCGCACCCAGGTGATCGCGCCCAGCACGGCCGACACTTGCAGGCCAAGCGCTACCTGTACCAGTTGTTGTCCGGCGCTGACCTGTCTGATCCCTGCCACGAGTTGTCGTTCCGATCAGGAACGGACCGCAGCCTCTACACCAGGTTTGAGACTGCAGTCGCAACCCCACTGCGGCGCGCCTTGCACGCGCACGCTGCCGCGGTCTTAGCAGACCTGGGCATCGACGAACCCGTGACCTGGTCGCCGCCGCCGGAGCTGGCTGAAGGCCTGCGGCTGCCCGGCGTCTCGAACATGGACAGGCTGCGCGAGCTCGTGGCTGTTACCCCCGGAACGCCGCGACAGATCGCCCCGCTGCTCGACGTCCACATCGAGCATGTGCGGATCGCGCTCGAGGGGGCGCACCGACCCGCGCGACGGTGGAAGACGTCTGCCGCACCGCTGGTCTGGCAACGTGAGCAAGAGGCGGCTCGTAAACTCACGCCCTCGTTCTTCCATCGTGAGCTACGTGCCGGCCGCAACCACATCGACGATCTTGCTAAGGCTGCAGGCCTGAGTCGTGGCCATATCCGTCGATATGCGGAGAAGGCCGGCATCAACCTCGCTGAAAGGTCCATTCCGATCGACCCGGACTGGTTGCGAGTCCAATACCACGATCAGCACCGCGCGATCACCGATATCGCGGCTGAGCTTGGCGTTTCTCAGTCCACGGTGTCGTTAGCGTTGCGGCGTCACGGGATTCCGGCCCGACCCATGGGCGTGAAAAGTCGGCCCGCAATGATCACATCGCTCGATCCATCTATCCCGCGCGATATCCGAGCTGCCGTCGAAAGAAACCTCGCCGGATGGCAGCGCCTACAGCGATTCCAAACGATGATGACCTTCCCGACGATAAGAGCCGCTGCTGCTCACCTCGGTGTGACGTCGAACATCCTGGTGAAGCAATTGAGGCGTCTGGAGAATGACATTGGTGGCGTTTTGATACTTCGAGCCGCCTCCGGGAAACCTCACTGTCCGACTGACCGAGGCCACGCCCTCCTGCGCGACCTCGCGCGCATCGAGGGCCCTCTCCCTGGTCACCGGCAACCGACAGAGCCCGAGGCCTTCCCCACCGAAAGCCCGTCCGGACCTGCCGCCGTCCTTCACCAGGACAAGGAAATGAAGAGTAGCCGGGACAGCGGGGAGGGAAGACTCAGTGGAACACCCTACGAAAGCCCAGCTCACCGCCACGGCCGGGCGAAATGATGTGCGGGAACCTACACCAACCCGCCCCCGCCGCCCCGGTGACCGCCGCGCTCGCCGACGCCGCCCCGGGCG
>JAKDNL010000376.1 GCA_030451825.1 Pseudonocardia sp.
AGACACCGGCGCGCTCCTTGAGCCCCAGGATCTGGCGGGCGCGGTCCGGGCCGGCGATCTCGGCGCCGAGCCCGCGCACGACCTCGACCGCCCGCTCGACGAGCTGGGCGTTCGTCGCCTTGACCCCGCGGGAGAGGTAGAGGTTGTCCTCCAGCCCGACCCGCACGTGCCCGCCCAGCAGCGCCGACTGCGCCACCCACGACATCTGGTCGCGCCCGATCGCGAACGAGGCGAACTGCGAGCCCTCGGGCAGCATGTTGACCATCGCGGTCAGCAGGCCGGTGTCGACCGGGGCGCCGTAGGGGATGCCCATGCACAGCTGGAACAGCGGCGGGGCGTCGATCAGGCCCTCGGCGACCAGCGTCGAGGCGAACCAGAGCTGCCCGGTGTCGAAGATCTCCAGCTCCGGCTTGACGCCGAGCTCCTGCACCCGCCGTGCCCCGACGCGGAGCATGTCCGGGGTGGAGACGTAGAGCTGGCTGCCCTCGCCGAAGTTCAGCGAGCCGCAGTCCAGGGTGCAGATGTCCGGGAGCAGCTCCTCCACGTGCGGAAGCCGCTCCAGGGCGTTGACCAGGTCGGTGCCGTCGATCGGCTTGAGCGGGTCGCCGGCGTCGATGACCAGGTCACCGCCCATCCCGGCGGTCAGGTTGATCACCATGTCGACACCGGAGTCCCGGATGCGCGACACCGTCTCGCGGTAGAGCGCGACCGCGCGCGAGCCCTGCCCGGTCTCGACGTCGCGCACGTGGATGTGCACGACGGCGGCGCCGGCCTGCGCGGCGGCGATCGCGTCCGCGGCGATCGCGGCCGGGGTGACCGGCACGTGCGGGCTCTTGCCCACCGTGTCGCCGGCTCCGGTCACCGCGCAGGTGATGATCACGTCACGGTTCATGCGTGCTCCGTCTTCTCGTCCGATGTGGGTGTGGCTATGGGTGTAGCTGGGGGTGTGGCTGGGGGTGTAGCTCCCGGGCGCAGCACGCTCCGGTCGATGAACTCGCGCAGGGTGGCGCGCATGCGCTCCGCCGTGGCGCCGGGTGTCCCGGCCATCACCTGGATGCCGAGGCCGTCGATCAGGGCGGTGAGCGCCCGGGTGAGGACCTCCGCGTCCGGGACGAACACGCCGGCCTCGGCGCCGCGCTCCAGGGTCATCGCGACGCTGCGGTACCAGCGGTCGTAGGCGTCCCAGTAGAGCGAGCGCCGCGACGGGTCGACCGCCGACTCGGCCCAGACCTGGATCCAGATCGACCACTCCTGGCGCAGCAGCGTGCTGGTGGGCAGCTGCAGGTCGATCAGGCGCAGCAGCCGCTCGTGCGGGTCGGTGACCTCGCCCAGCTCCGCGACCTGCCGGTCGAACGCGAGCTTGACGTTGTGCCGCAGCGCCTCGTCGAGCAGCGCCGAGCGGCTCGGGAAGTGGTAGTGGATCGTCGCGGTACTCGTGCCGCACGCGCGGGCGACGTCGGCGGTGCGCACCTGGTGGTAGCCGTTCTCGGCGATCAGCACCCACGCCGCGTCCAGGATCCGGCGGCGGGCGCGCATCCCGCGGGTCTCCGCGGCCGTGCTCTCCGTCCGCGCCGCGCCGTCCGGGACGGCGGTGTGGGTGCGGGCGTCGTCGCGCCCGTGCAGCAGCCAGTTGACGGTCACGCCGGTGCGGTCCGCGATGGCCACCAGCTCCGTGGCGGTGAACCGGCGACGCCCGGCCAGGGCCTTGGACAGCTTCGTCTCGGCGAGCCCGATGTCGGCGGCGAACTGTCGCTGGGTGCCCGAGCCGGTCGCGATCAGATCCCGGACCCGGGCCGCGACCCGATCGTCGACGGCGGCGGTCTCGGTAGTGGGCACGGGCGGTGATCGTAGGGACAGCATTGCCACAATCGCAAGTCCGGTGCGCAAATGAGGCATCATCGCAGCAGCGCATGGTCTGATGCGCGACCGTTATCGACTGGACGATCAGTCAGGGTTGCGTCGTGTCGCGGAGGCAGTGGCGTCGCGCCCCGGTACTCCCGAAATCGACCCCAGGTGCTCCAGAGCGAGGTGCCGCCGATCGTGCCCGGGCGGGTGTGCTCGAACGGCGCGGTCCCGCCGGGTGCTGCCCAGCCCGGGCCACGGCGGCCTGGAAGAGCGAGTCAGCCGGCCTCCCCCAATGATGGCGGCTCGTCCGGATCTGGCGGCGCGGAGCGGCCGTTGACGATGGTCAACATGGGCGGGTGTTCGACGAACACCACCAGTGCCGACCCGCGGCGGGGCTCGCTGACGAGGACATCGGCGACCTCGTAGGCCGCGGCGAGTCGTGGTGCGAGTTCGGCGATGTCGGCAGCGAGCTGACCGGGCCGGAGTCGGATAGTGAGGCTGGTCGGTGGCCCGAGGTCGATTCGCTGGATGTGGGGGAAGGCGCGCGGCCCGTCGTCCGGGAGCACGCGGCGGGTCAGCCCGTAGCCGGCACAGACCTCCCGCCAGATCGCGCGGATCTCGTGTCGGGCTTCGGTATCGAAGCCGGTGTCCTTGCCGCCGGGTGGCCCGGCCCACCGCCAGGTGTATCTCCCGAAGAACGGATTGGCTGCAGTGGCCATGACGTGGCTCGATTCGTGTGCGCACCATGCCGTGCGGATCGGTGCGGGCACGGCCGGCTCGGACACGCCGGGTGCCTGACACCCATCCGACATGGTGTCACACTCAGATTGACCCCTGCCTCATCATGATTGCTGAATCAGGTTGGAGGTAGGGTGGGGCCCCATGGCGGATCCCCCGTTCTTCTCGGCGCCACCGACCGCCAAGGGCGATGACCTACCGGATGACCTACCGGCGGACGCACGCGCCCGGGCCGGGCGGACCAAGCGCGGGCGCACCCGGCGGGCGTTACTCAGCGCAGCCCGTGTCGCGTTCGCCAGTACCGGCTGGTCCGGCACCCGACTGGAGGACATCGCCCGACAAGCCGGGGTCAGCGTCGCCTCGACCTACAACCACTTCCCGACCAAGCACGGCCTGGTCGCCAACGTGTTCGCGCCGGTGCTGGCCCCGCGGCTGGACCGTCCAAAGGAGCTTCTCGACGCCGGCCACCCGGTGCCGGAGGTCCTGGAACGCCACGTCCGCGACCTGGCCGAGCTGATCCGTGCGGAGTCACCCCTCACCGTCGCGTTCACCTCGGCCGTGGCCGAGTACACCGCCAAGATCGGCGGCCCGCCCGACCCGAGCGATCACGACGACCCCCGGGTCATCGCGCCGGTCGCGGCCATGGTGATCGAACTCGTCGCCCGCGGCCAGGCGAACGGGGACTTCCGGCCCTACCCCCCGGCCCACGACATCGCAGGGCAAGCGGTCAATCTCCTGCTGCTGCGGGGATTCACCCGAACCGAAACCCCCGCCGCCGGTGCGGAGGTGATCCTGACGATGCTCTTCGGCACGCTCAAGCCCGAGACCCTGCTCGACACGGGATTCACCGGCCGCCCCTTCGCCGCGTCTGGCAGTGACGACGCACCGGACCACACCCGGTAGCCCTCCGCACCCCGGCTGGTGCAGGCCGCGGACGCGTCGCTCGGGGCCCCGGAACCCGGTGAGCGCTAGGGTCGGCGTCGAACGCACGCGAGGCTCGATCGAGGTGGGGGAACGATGCAGTCGCTGGACTCCGGGACGGTCTGGACCGAGGGGGCCGAGGGCGTCGACGTACCCGGCTACGACCGGGGCGGGATCACGACCGGGATCGTGCACTTCGGGGTCGGCGGGTTCCACCGGGCGCACCTGGCCATGTACATCGACGCGCTCCTGACCGCCGGGCAGGCCCGGGACTGGGGTATCTGCGGCGTCGGCGTGCTCGACGGTGACCGCGCGATGGCGAAGGTCCTCGCCGACCAGGACGGGCTCTACACACTCGTCCGCAAGGAGGCCGACGGCTCGCTCGCCCCGCGCGTGATCGGGTCGCTGACCGAGTACCTGTTCGCCCCGGACGACCCGGAGAAGGTGATCGAGAAGATCGCCGACCCGGCCACCCGGATCGTGTCGCTGACGATCACCGAGGGCGGCTACGCGATCGACCAGGTGACCGGGGAGTTCGATCCGGAGGACCCGGGCATCCGCGCGGACCTCGAGCCCGGCGCCACGCCGTCGACGGTGTTCGGTCTCGTCGTGGAGGCCCTGGCCCGTCGCCGCGAGCGGGGGACCGGACCGTTGACGGTCATGTCCTGCGACAACATGGCAGGCAACGGCGACACCGCGCGACGCGTGTTCACCGGGTTCGCGGCCCTGCGTGACGGCGATCTGGGCGCCTGGGTCGCGGACAACGTCACGTTCCCCAACTCGATGGTCGACCGGATCACCCCGGCCACCGCGGACAGCGACCGCGACGCCCTGGCCGAGCGCTTCGGGCTGAACGACGCCTGGCCCGTCGTGTGCGAGCCGTTCACCCAGTGGGTCCTGGAGGACCACTTCGCGGCCGGGCGGCCCGCGTTCGCCGAGGCCGGCGTCCAGGTCGTCGACGACGTCGTGCCCTACGAGATGATGAAGCTGCGCCTGCTCAACGCGACCCACCAGGCGTTGGGCTACCTCGGCTACCTGGCCGGGTTCCGGTACGTGCACGAGGTCGCGCAGGACCCGACGTTCGCCCGCTTCCTGCGCGACTACATGGACCTCGAGGCCACTCCTACGCTGCGCCCGGTGCCCGGCATCGACCTCGACGACTACAAGTCCACGCTGATCGAGCGGTTCGCCAACCCCGCCGTCGCGGACACCCTGATGAGGATCAACTTCGGCAGCTCGGACCGGATCTCGCTGTTCCTGCTGCCGGTCGTGCGTCACCAGCTCTCCGACGGCGGCCCGGTCGACCGCGCCGCCGCCGTCGTGGCCGGTTGGGCGCGCTACGCCGAGGGCATCGACGAGCGGGGCGAGCCGATCGCGCAGCACGACCGCCTCGCCGAGGCGCTGACCCCGCTCGCGCGGCGCCAGCGCGAGGAGCCACTGGCCTTCCTGAGCGCGACGTCGGTGTTCGGCAACCTCGCCGCCGACGAGCGCTTCGCCGCGGCCTACACCCGGGCGCTGGACTCGCTGCACCGCGACGGCGCCCGCGCGACCGTCACCGCCCTCGTCGAGAGCTGAACGGAGTCTCGTAGCCGTAGGCGCCCGGTTCGTGTCCTCGATCGGTCGACTGCTTCAGCGGACGAGGTCGACCCGCGCCCGATGTCCCGGGGCGCCGGCGATCCGCGCGTCGAGCGTGACCAGCGGCTGGTCGAGAGTCTCGGCGAGGGCCACGTAGCTGGCGTCGTAGGCGGTGAGGTCGCTGCGCAGCCGCCACATCGCGGGCAGCAGCGGCTCATGCGGATGATGGGCGACGTCGAGATCGGCGAGATCGGTCAGCGCCTGCTCGCCGCGCACGGCGGAGATCTCGCCCACCATGACGTAGCGGCGCACGACCTGGGCGACCTCGACGCCGATCAGATGCGGCGCGTTGAGCGCCGCGTCGGGGTCCGACCAGCGTTGTCCGACCGCGTCCGCCAACGGGAGCCCGAGCAGCCACTCGACCAGCGCCGAGGCATCGACCACCATCACCGGGCGTCGCGCTCGGCGCGCAGCGCCTCGACCGCCGACTCCGTGACCTCCGCAGCGTCTCGCCGCTGCACCCGTTCCACCAGCTCGCGTCGCGTCGGCCGCTCCAGTGACCGGCGCAACTCGGCGAGCGCAAGCTCGGACAGCGACTGGCCCTCGGACGCCGCGCGCGCCTTCAGCCGCCGGTGGACGTCGTCCGGGACGTTCCTGATCTGAAGCAGCTTCATGCAACTAGCATACAAACATCTGATCTGCATGCACCCCTGGTGGCGAGTTCCTCCAGCCCGTCGAGGCCGGCCCGACGAGCCTCATCTGAAGTCGGTCGGGCCGGTACTTGCCCAGTGATCGCCGGTCTGGCGGCCGATGATCCGATGCGGAAGCGCCGTCTTGCGAGGTCAGCGAGCCCTACGGCTGCTTGTCCTGGTAGAGGTTCGGCTTCTGGGTCGGTCACAGGTCAATGCGCCAGCGGGTCGCCGTGGTCGTGGACGGAGATTTCCGTGCCTGTTGCCTGCGCGGTGTCCCACTGGCCGAGGGCAAGGCCGGCCGCGGCGACGAGCAGCACGACACCGACCGGTGCGACGATCCGCGGTCCCCAGCGGGTGGTCTTCTCCGCGATCATGACCGCGGTCAGGCCGGCCATCCACCAGAGGCTGCCGACTCCGGTGGCGAACATGACCAGCATGATCGCCCAGCAGCAGCCGAGGCAGGACAGCCCGTGCCGGACACCGAGCGCCCAGGCTGCCCGGGCACCGCGCCGGTAGTGGCTGAACACCATCGCCCGCGGGTCGCGGCAGATTGTCAGGCAGCGCTGTTTGAGCGGTGTGAACTGCACGCCGCCGGCCAGTGCCAGGGCCCCGGCCAGCACCAGGCCGTCGTGCGCGGCCAGCCACGCCCAGCGTTCGACGGTCGCGTGTACCGCGAGGTCGCCGAGCAGCGCCACCGCCGCGAAGGCCAGCCAGATGGCGAAGTACGCCGCCAGGAACGAGGTCCGGGCAGTACCGGGCCGCGCCTGACCCGCGCTCACGGTGTGGAACATCCGCACCATCGGCACGATGGTAGGCAGCATCATCGCGGACACCATCAGCAGCCAGAAGCCGGCGAAGACGGCGAGCACCACCGGCGTCGGCTGGTTTCCGGACCGCAGCGCGTCGGCTACGCCGTGGTGGTGGGCGAGCCGTGGCGTGCCGACCAGCGTCAGCACGATCAGCAACAGCCAGGCGGCGCCCGCCACGGCCCACAGCGCGGTGCCGGGGTCGTGGCGGGCTCGGCCCGCGCGAGTGGCGAGGCTCATCACGTCCCCCGTCAGGCCCCCACGTGGGGGCACTCGGTCTGGGTGGCGCGGCGGGCGGGGAAGTGGTAACCGGGTTGGGCGGCCGTCACCTGGAA
>JAKDNL010000946.1 GCA_030451825.1 Pseudonocardia sp.
GGGTGGGGTCTTCGGCGCGGCCGCGCCCCGCGCCCCCCCCACGACCGGCAGCACCGGGGCGCCTAGGCTGCAGGCATGCGTTTCCTGCTGCGACCGGGGTGGATCGCGTTCGTCGTGGCCGTGCTCGCCTTCGTCGTGGTCTGCTACACGCTGCTCGCCCCGTGGCAGTTCGGTCGCGAGACCGAACGCGACGCCACCCAGCAGGCGATCGACGCCGCGAACGAGACACCTCCGGTGCCGTTCGCGCAGCTCGTCCCCGGTGACGCGGTCGAGCCGGGCGACATCTGGCGGCAGGTGTCGCTGACCGGGGAGTTCGTGCCCGGCAGCGAGGCGCTGGTCCGGCTGCGGACCCTGGACGCCGCGCCGGCGTTCGACGTCCTGACCGCGATGCGCCTGGCCGACGGCCGGGTCGTCACGGTGGACCGGGGATCGGTGCCCGCCGGGCCGAACCTCACCCTGCCGAGCTATCCCCCGGCGCCGACCGGCACCGTGACCGTCGAGGGTCGGCTGCGCACGAACGAGACCGACCCCAACGCCCGTCCCCCGGTGACCGAGGGTGGCGTCCGGCAGGTCTACGCGATGGACTCCCGATCCTTCGCCACGGTCACCGGCCTGACGCCGGTCACGGGCGTGGTGACGCTGTCCGAGAACACGCCCGGCGTGCTGCGGGCGATCCCGATCGAGGTGCCCTCCGGCGGGGCGCCGTTCACGAACTTCTCCTACGCCCTGCAGTGGCTCACGTTCGGCGCGGTGGCCCTGGTCGCGCTGGGGATCTTCATCCGCCTCGAGTTGCTGCAGCGCCGGGGCCGGCGGGACACGAAAGGCGGCCTGCGAGACGCCCTCTCCGGCCGCGACCAGCACGAGGACCGCACCCCCACCCCCTGAACCCGACCCCGCCACTGTGTGACGTGGCGCCGGCTCCACGTCACACAGGGTCGGTACTCGTCACCCGTCGTGTACGTCGTGTGAGGCGTACCGAACTCGTGTGAGGACGGCGGCGGTCGCGGCGAGGACGGTCGTCGCCACGGTGATCAGGCGGGACAGGCGCGCGGCGCGGTGGAGGTCGGACGGGGTCGGCGCGTGGCCGTCGCCGAGGGTGGCGCGGTCCTCGGCTCCGTAGGCGTACTCCGTCCGGCCGCCCAGCTGCAGGCCGAGTGCACCGGCAGCGGTGGCCTCGACGGGCCCGGCGTTGGGGCTCGGATGCCCGGACGCATCACGGCGCCAGGCCCTGAGCGCGTCCCGCGAGGATCCTCCGACGACGGGCGCGAGCAGCACCGTCACGACCGCGGTGACCCGTGCCGGGCCGAGGTTGACCAGGTCGTCGAGACGCGCGGACGCCCAGCCGAACCGCGCGTACCGGGGCGAGCGGTAGCCGACCATCGCGTCCAGGGTGTTCACCGCGCGGTAGCCGAGCAGCCCGGGCACGCCCGCGACCGCACCCCAGAACAGCGGCCCGACGACGGCGTCCGAGGTGTTCTCGGCCAGCGACTCCACCCCGGCGCGGGCCATCCCGGCGGCGTCGAGCAGCGCCGGGTCACGGGCGCACAGGTGCGGGATCCGAGCCCGTGCCGCCTCCAGGTCGCCGTCGTCCAGCGAGCGGGCGAGCAGCTCCCCCTCCCGCACCAGTGA
>JAKDNL010000947.1 GCA_030451825.1 Pseudonocardia sp.
CGGCCGGGGGTGACAGCGACGGCGCCGGGGTCCCGGCGGCGCTCGCCCCCGTGCCGGAGGCCACCGTGGCCGGCAGCGTCGCCTCCGGACCGGCCGGCACCGCGGCGGCCACGGTGGCGGCCGCCGGGACGGGCGGCACGGCGCGGACACCGTGCGGCGGAGTCGGCGTGTCGTCGCCCGGCACGTCGCCTGTCCGGCAGGATCCCGCGTCCCGGGCGCCGGCGGCGCCGGGGACACCGACCGGCTCCTCCTCGGGCGCCGCGGCCGTGGACGGCGCGGACCGGGCCGAGACGGCGGCCGCCCCGAGGGCGATCGCGTGCTTGGGGTGCGCGTCCACCGACGTCGGGCGTCCCAGCTCCGCCGCGACGGTCCGGGCCACCGCCGGAATCCGGGACGATCCGCCGACCAGCAGCACGGTCTGCAGCTCGGCCGGGGTGACCCCGGCCGAGCGCAGGGCGCGGCGCATCGAGTCGACGGTCGCCACCACCGACGGGCGGATCATGTCCTCGAACTCGCCGCGGGTCAGCCGCACCTCGGTCTGGACCGCGGGCAGCAGCACCGGGATCGTCGTCTCGGTGTCGGCCGAGAGCGCCTCCTTGGCCAGGACGCACTCCTGGCGCAGCCGGATCGCCGCACTCGTGGCCCGGAGGTCCGAGGGGTCCAGCGCCGACGCCGCGCCGTCGAGGACGCGGTCGACGTGGGCGAACACGGCCTCGTCGAAGTCGATGCCGCCCAGGCCCTCGATCCCCTCCGGGGTACCGAAGATCTCGAAGTCGCCGGTCCCGACACGCAGCACCGTCGCGTCGAACGTCCCGCCGCCGAGGTCGTAGACGGCCACGAGCGCGCCGTCGGGCACCCTCTCGGTGGACGCGTAGTGCGCGGCCGCCGCCTCCGGCTCGGTCAGCATCCGCACCCGGTCCAGGCCGGCCAGGGCCGGGATCTGGCCGAACAGCTCCCGCTTGTACGGACCCCAGTTCGCGGGGTGGGTCAGCGTGACGGTGTCCGGTTCACCGCCCTCCCGCTCGGCCACCGCACGGACGACGTCGCGCAGCTGCATCGCCATCAGCTCCTGGACCGGTACCGGCGCACCACCGAGGATCACCGGCATCGGGTCGCCGAGGCGCCGCTTCACCTCGCGGGCGACCCGGTCCGGTTCGCTCACCGCACGCCGGTCCGCGGCGTCCCCGCTGAGCACGGACCCGTCGGCGCGCAGCAGCACCACCGACGGCACCGCGGCCGTGCGATCGCCGAGCGTGACCATCTCCACGCGGCCGTCGCGTTCGACCGCCGCTGCCGTGAACGTGGTGCCGAGATCGACACCCAGGCCGTATCCCATCGCCGTGCCCTCCTTTCCTCGGTCGGTGCGCCGGTCGGTGCGGGGTCAGGACACGAGCGCGGGGTCCGCGCCGGCGTCGTCGACGGGCTGGTCCGGCGGCGGGACGTCGGTGATCTCGTTGCCGGTGTCGGACGCACCCGCCCCGGTGCCGTCGATCCCTCCGGTGCCGTCGAAGCCTGCGGTGCCGTCGGGCCCGCCCGCGCCTGCCGGGTCGCCGGGGTCGCCCGGGAAGCCGCTGCCGTCGACGTCATCCGGGCCGCCGGGCCCGTCCGGGGACGGCCCGGACCCGAGG
>JAKDNL010000377.1 GCA_030451825.1 Pseudonocardia sp.
CCTTGCCCCACCCCGCCGGGTGCCGGCCCCCTCAATGGGGGGCGGCCACGACGCGCCGGGGGCCCGGCTGCGGGGCCGGGCCACCGGCGATCGGTCACAGGACGTCGAGCAGTACCGCGCCGTCGTCGTCGGATCGACGTGGTGTCGGGACCTGTTGCCCGGCCAGGTGCGGGAGGGCTTTGCGGCGTGGTCGTCGTTGGGGGTCGATCCAGCGTGGTGGGATGAACTCGGGCAGGCCGTTGCGGATGCGTACCACCCAGTCAGAGGTCTGGTGGAGCAGTCGGTGGTGCAGGGCGCAGACCATGACCAGGTTGTTCAGCTTCGTGGGACCGAGGTTCTCCCAGGGCTCGATGTGGTGGATCTCTGCCCAGGACGGGGGACGGTCGCAGCCGGGGTGGGCGCAGCCGCGGTCGCGGGTGGTGACCGCGCGGCGTAGGCCGTCGGGGATGGTGCGGGTGGCGCGGCCGACGTCGAGGGGTTGCCCGGCTCCGTTCATCACGATCGGTACCACGGCGGCGTCGCAGCACAGTTTGCGCAGTTCGGCCGGGGTGAGGGCGCCGCCGAAGTCGAGCGCGGCGGCGCGGGCGCGGTGTTCCAGGTCCTCGAGGCGGACCAGGACGTTGACCACTGGTCGTCGGCCGCCGGTCTCGGGGACCACGGCGGCGGGGGCGTTTCCGAGGGCGAACTCGCAGACCTCGGCCAGTGCGTCGGCCTGGCGTTGTGGGGTGGTGCGTTCGTCCTCGGCGGTGCGGGGCTTGGCCTTCGCGTCGATGATGGTGGCGATCGTGTCGAACATCGCCGCGTTGTCGAACCGGCCCGAGATCCGCCCTCCCGGGCGGCTCTTGTGGCGGCTGATCCGCAGCTCGTTGACCTGGGGTGGTGGCACGTCGTCGTCGGGTTCGGGGCCGTCCTGGTCGAGCGCGTCGATCAGGGCGGTGCCCCAGGCGCGTAGCTCGGAGGGGGTGTACTGGGTGCCGCGTTCGGCGAGTTGGGTCTCGGCGCCGGCCCAGGTGTCGGGGTCGAGGCGGCGTGCCGCTGCGGTGTCGAGTACGGCGGCGATCACGGCGACGTGGCGTGATCCGACCTCGCCGGCGGCGAACACGGTGGCGGTGGCGGGGAGCCGGGCCGGCATCGTGGTGCCGTCGAGCCCGGTCCGCGGGTGCACGTGTTCGGCGGTGACGGTGCGTTGGCGGGCTTCGCCGCGTTCCCAGCGCAGCAGGTCCGACAGGGCCCCGGTGGCGGACTTGTAGCCGCGGGCGGGGAAAGTGCCGCGTTGTTCGAGGTCGGCGACCGTGTCGACGGTGATCCGGTCCAGCCGTCGGGTCACGCCCTCGGCCTCGGACAGGACCGCGAGCAGATCGTCGTCGGTGGCGAGTGCCCCGGCGGCCTCGGACAGCGCGTCGACCGCCTCCTGCAGGAGGCGGTGCGCGGTGGCCAGCGCGGCGGACATGACCCCAGCGTACTCGAACATGCGTTCTATATGTGGTTGTTCGTCGCAGGTCAGACGCCACTCGGCGACGGCTGCGTCCGGCTTGGACCACCAGGCGTCCGGGCGATCTCACCCGCGGTCGGTTCGGGTCCGGCCGCCCCTGCCGGGGTGCTCGTCGCGCACCAGCGGGACGAACTGCACGTCCACCAGCCGTTCGACCCTCCCGTCACGGTGTCGCAGGAGCTCGCCGCCGCCCTGCCCGCCGACCGGGCAGACGAGCGCCGCACCCGGTGCGAGCTGGTCGACCAGCTCCGGCGGCAGCTCCGCGTCGGCCATCGCGGTGACCACGATCCCGTCGAACGGCGCGCGGTCCGGTGCGCCGAGGTGACCGTCCCCGACCCGCACCTCGACGTCGTAGCCGGCCAACGCCTCGCGGGCGCGTTCGGCCAGCGCGGCGTGGCGTTCCACGGTCACCACCGTTGCGCCGCATGCGGCCAGTACCGCCGCCGCGTAGCCCGAGCCGGTGCCCACCTCGAGTACGCGTGCGTGGTCGGGAAGTTGCATCGCCTGGACCTGGAAGGCGACGATCCACGGCGCGGACATCGTCTGTCCCTCGCCGATGGGCTGCGGGCCCCCCTCGTAGGCATGGGATCGCTCCGAGGAGGGCAGGAACCGCTCGCGCGGGACGGTCGCCATCGACCGCAGCACGCGCGCGTCGTTGATGCCCTGATGGCTGAGCCGCTCGGTCATCGCGATCCGCTCGGAGCTCTGGTCCACGGGTCCTCCTTCCCGCGCCGGTGCTGTGCTGCACCTACCCGGAGTGCCGCCCGGGCACACACGTCCTCGACCGGTGGCAGATGGCCGCCGGGTTGAAGCGCGCCACTCGCTGGCGGCTGTGGGCCCGCCTGGCCGAGGTGCGCCTGCCCACCCTGCGGCGCGAAGTTCGCGAGGGCATCAAGGCTCGCCAAGATTGGTGAGGCGTTGCACGACGAGGTCGAGGTGGTGGGCCGTGCCGAGAGCGCGCCAGGTGGTGGCGTTGCCGGGATCACGTGCGCGCGGGGTCGCGATGCGCGTGTCGGCGGTGCCCAGGGCAGCACCCGCGAACTCCGGATGGCCGGTCACCATCTCGCAGATCTCGTAGAACTGATCGTGGCCGCGGGGGTCGTTGACCTTCCCCTTGATGGCGAGCCAGCGGTCGGACACCGTGTACCTGAGCTGCGGAGCAGCACGAAACTGGGTGCCGGTCGACAGAAGGGGATGGGCCACCGCGTAGTCCCCGAACAGCGGTAGACGCGTCGTCCGCCGCCGACGGATGTGATCCCACAGCAACGCGTCACGCCTGGGCAGGGCGCCGACTTCCCAGGGCGACACGGCGGAGAGGTCGGCCGGGAATGCGCCGGCCGTGACGATCAGCGTCCGCCACTTGTCGACGGCGTCGAGTTCCCCGATGACATCTCGCACGAGGCGCGCTGCGGCCCGTTCGCTGTCCACCGCTCCGACGTCGAGGACGATGTCCGCGTCGGGCCGGTCGAGGCCGAGCCGATCGAGCAGTCCCGTTATGGATGTGGCGATCACGTCCGGATCGTCGTCGAGATCTTCGAAGCTGAGCCGGACCGCTACACCGGTGCCGGAAGTCGCGTCGCTGTCGCGGGCCGCGCGGATCGATCGTTCGTCATCACCGAGCCGGACGACGGGGACTGCCGGGATCCCCACGCCGCGTGCGGACTCGACGGCATAACCGAGTGCGTTGCGGCCGGCAGCAACGTCGACGCTCGGATCGAGCAGGCCGGTATCGAGCATCAACCTGAAGCCGCTGATCTTCTTGAGGCCCTTGATCGTTCGGTCGACCGTTCTCTTGACGTCCTCGGGATCAGGGCCGGGCACGAACTCGACCAGCGGCAGCACCCGCGAGCGCGTGGCTGGCTGGATCAGCGTCAACGCTGTCAGCTCGGCCGGTTTCCCCTTCAGGACCGGGACGTAGAGCGCGTCAGCCATGCCGTACGTCGAGCTCGGTGACGCCGTCATCGATCCGGCGGGGGTACTGCCGCCGCGGCCCGAGCCGCACCTCGCCCGGCTTCAATGAACCCGCGCCGAGGGGGGTGGGCTTGGTGTTCCCCGGCTGTGGATCGGTGGGCTGGCGGTGGGCGTCGAGTCGATCGAGGACCCAGGACCGGATCAATGTCGTCGGGGGGATGCCGAGCTGATCGGCCACCTCTCGAAGCTCGCGCAGACGAGATGTGGGGATGCGCACGGCGTAGACCTGCGACGGGTCATTCGCTCGTCGCTGGGCACGTTGACCTGGGGCGGGACTCACGTCGCCCCGCTCTTCGGCGTCAGCGCGCTCCTCTGCCTCGACTGCTTCGCGTGCGAGCAGGTCGGAAATGCTCTCTTTGCTCATCACTCCTCCTCGTACCCTCTGACCTCGCTCGGTTTGGCGGCCCATGCGGTCGCGCCCCACCACCGCTGTCCAGGTGGGCGATCCTTCGGAGCAAGGATCACGGTGACGACGAAGCCCACTCCGCCTGCACGTTCCGCTCGGTGCTGCCCTTCCGTCGTGACCGTTGCGCCGGGTCGTGTGCACCGACTTCCGACCAGTCGACTTCCCCGAACACCAGCTCGGAGTAGGGGACACCGTCGTAGTCCGAATCGCCGGCCGACACTGGTTCGAGAGTACTCCAACGTATGACACATCGACAATATTGAAGCGGCCCGTATTACGACGGGTAACGCCGAGCGCCCGGGCTCGATACCCGTACGTTGGTGTGATCGACGCGGGGTCGTCGTCGGTCCAGGGACGCCCGGGCCGGACGTCACACGTACGGGTGGATCGCTTCCCGGAGTGACGGCCCGACCCCTCGTGGCCGCGATCCTGACCGCGCGAGGAACGGGCGCCGAGCGAGGAGCACTTGATGGAGCACGCGCAGCCGGCACCCGCGACGATCGAGCTCGACGTCCGCCCGAGGCTGAGCTACGCGATGGCGCACAACGAACTCCCGGTGATCACCCGGCTGACCGTCTCCGCGCCGGAACGCGACGCCCGGGGCGCGCGGCTGGTGCTGCAGGTCGCCGACGCGACCGGACCGATCGGCGCCCCGCAGGAGATCGTGCTCGACCTGCGCGCCGGTGGGCCCACCGTGCTGACCGAACTCCGGCTCGCCCTCGACCCGGGGGCGATGCTGCAGGTCGAGGAGCAGCGCCCGGGCGTCGTCCGCGCCAGCCTCGAGGTCGACGGGCAGGTGTGGGCCGAGCAGGCGACCCCGGTCCGGGTGCTGGCTGCGCACCAGTGGACGGCGCACCCGCCCGCCCTCGCCCTGGAGATGCTCGCAGCGCACGTGATGCCGAACCACCCGGCTGTCACGGTGCTGATGGGTGAGGTCGCGGCGCGCCTCGGTGCGAGCACCGGGAGCCCGTCGCTGCAGGGGTACCAGTCCGGCCCGGAGCGGGTCGAGCAGATCGTCGGCGCCGTCTACGAGGCGATGCGGGCCCGCGGGATCGGCTACGCGGAACCCCCGGCGAGCTGGGCGGACCACGGCCAGAAGGTCCGCACCCCCGGCGAGGTGCTCGACGGGCGCATCGGCACCTGCCTGGACACCGTCCTCGTGATGGCCGCGGCGCTCGAGCACGCCGGGATCCGGCCGCTGATCTGGGTCGTGGAGGGGCACGCGTTCCTGGGCTACTGGCGCGACGAGTCGTCACTGGGCACGGTGGCCGACCTCGATCCGGCCGGGGTCGTCAACCGGGTCGACCTGGGCGAGATCGGGCTCGTCGAGACCACCGCGCTCACCGCCCGGGCCGAGCCGGTCGGGTTCGAGGCGGCCCGGCGCCTGCCCGCCACCGACCACCTGCTCGGGGATCTGGCGCACGTCCTGGGCGTCCTCGACGTGCACCGCGCCCGGCTGGACCGGATCGTGCCGCTTCCCGCACGGGTCCGCGACGCCGAGGGCACCGTCCACGTGCACACCTACTCGCCGCCGGCGCAGACGATCACCCCCGCACCGCCGCCGGCCCCGGGCGACGGGACCAGGCCGATGCGAGCCGCCCGGGCCGAGCCCCCGCGCGTCACCCGCTGGAAGAACGCGCTGCTCGACCTCAGCCTGCGCAACCGGCTGATCAACTTCACGGCACGCTCGGCGCTGCCGGTGATGCTGCCCGACGGGGGTGCCGCGGCGCTGGAGGACCTGCTGCACCAGAACACGCCCGTCACACTGCGGGCCTCCGACGAGTTCGCCGCGGTCGAGCAGGCGCGCGGGCTGCGTTCGGCCCGCGACCTGCCGCAGTCGACGCTGGCGGAGCTGTTGGCTGCCAAGCGGACCGTGCACGTCGACGTCACTGCGGCCGCGTACCCGGGCCGGCTGCGCAGCCTGGCCTACAAGGCCCGCACGATCGCCGAGGAGACCGGCGCGAACAACCTCTACCTCGCGCTCGGCACCCTGGTCTGGGGCCTCGACGGCCGGACGCTGCGCTCGCCGCTGATCCTGGTCCCGGTCATCCTGCGAGCGGCCGGGCGCGGCGGTCCCTACCGCCTCGCCCTGGACGAGTCGGGCTCGTCGACGCCGAACTACTGCCTGATCGAGAAGCTGCGCCAGACCCACGGGCTGACCGTCCCGGGACTGTCCGAACCGGCCGAGGACGGCGCCGGGATCGACCTCGACGCCGCCTTCGACGCGACCCGGCGCACCATCGCCGAACGCGGCCTGCCGTTCCGGGTGGAGCCCACCGCCGACCTGGCCGTCCTGCAGTTCGCCAAGTTCCGGCTGTGGAAGGACCTGGACGAGAACTGGGAGTCCTTCGCCGCCAACCCGCTGGTCTCGCACCTGCTGCACACCCCCACCGAGCCGTTCACCGACCCGGTCCCCGAGCCCACATCCCGGGACCTGGACGGCCTCGACGAGCAGTGCCCGGTCCCGGCCGACTCCTCGCAGCTGAGCGCGATCACCGACGCCGTCGCCGGTCGGACGTTCGTGCTTCAGGGCCCGCCCGGCACCGGCAAATCCCAGACCATCACCAACCTGCTGGCGCACGCGATCAGCGAGGGCCGGCGCGTGCTGTTCGTGGCCGAGAAGCGGGCCGCGCTCGACGTCGTCCAGAAGCGGCTCGACGCGATCGGGATGGGCCCGCTCTCGCTGGACCTGCACGACAAGGGCAGCAAGCCCACGGCCGTGCGAGGGCAGATCGTCACCGCACTCGACCTGACCGTCCCCGCGGACCTCGCCGACCACGCGGTGAAGGTGGAAGAGCTGCGCGCCGCCCGCCGCGGCCTGACCCGCTACGCATACCGCATGCAGGAGCGCAACGCCGCGGGACTGTCGCTCTACGACGCCCGCTGCGCCGAGCTCGGGCACGCCGAGGACGTCGTCGCGATAGGAGTCCCGGAGGCGGTCCCGGCCGGTGCCGACCCCGCCGCGACCGAACGCCTGCGGCAGCTGTTCGGACAGCTACCGACGATGACCG
>JAKDNL010000378.1 GCA_030451825.1 Pseudonocardia sp.
GAAGGGGTCGACGGGCGGGAGCTGGCTGCGGGTCCGGCTGAACGCCGAGCGTCTCGACTGGGTCGCCGGGGCGCTGGCCGGGGTGGACCGGCCGTTCGTGGTGGACTCCCCGGACGCCCTGCGCACGCAACTGCGTGCGCTCGCCCGCCGTCTGCTCGAGGGCGCCGAACGCACGTCGTGACGGCGCCGGCCGGACCCTGGAAATCTGCCGCTCCCAGGTGTCGCCCGCGCCGCACCAGGTACAGAGCAGTTGACCGGATACGGATGGTGCCGCCCGAGCCGGTGCCGGTCCGCCGAGTGTGTGGAGGGTCGACGATGGCCGTGGACGTGCCGGCGCTGCTACGGGCGGCCGGCCTGCGCGCGACGGCTCCGCGCAGGCTCGTTCTCGCCTGGCTCGCCGACCACCCTCATGCGATGGGCGACCAGGTCGGCAGGGGAGTGCGGCAGGCAGCGGATCCATCTCGTCCCAGGCCGTGTACGACGTCCTGCGGGCCGGGGTCGATGTCGGTCTGGTGCGCCGGATCGAGCTGGCCGGGCACCCCGCGCGCTTCGAGCGCCGCACCGACGAGCACGACCACCTCGTGTGCCGCAGGTGTGGAGAGGTGGCCGATGTCGACGGCGTGGTGGGCCCCGCCACCGGCCGGGACACGCCGGCCCGTGCGCGGTTCGCGCCGGATTCGGTCGAGGTGACGTTGTGGGGCAGCTGCCATGCAGCTGCCCGTCGTGTCGAGCGGGCCGACGGTCGGCCTGACGGGGTGGCCCGAGTGGGGCCGATGATGCCCGGCTCAGCGGGCAGCGGCGCGGATCGCCAGCACGATCGCGACGACGAGCAGCGCGACGACGAGCAGCAACGCCAGGACGATCAGCAGGAGCGGCGACAGCGCGAGACCGACGATCACCAGGGTCTTCGCCAGCGTGCCGAGCGCGGTGAACCCGGCTTTGATCGCACCCCAGACCGGGTTGGTCCCGGTGAGGAGCGCTTTCCCGGCGCCGAGCGCGGCGGCCAGACCGACACCCCCGCGTGCGGTGACGTCCTCCAACGAACCGGCCAGATCATCGACCGCGCGCAGCGCAACTCCCGCGACCCTGTCGATCGCGGCGACGAGCAGGGCCTGAAAACTGTTCTTGAGACGCTCACCGTTGCCGGTGGGCGATTCCGGTTCCGCCGCCGCGGCCGTCCGGTCATCCGCTACGTGAGCCGCCACGGCCTGCGTCATGTCGTCCCCCCGCTTCCTCGCGTACACCTCAGCGGATGAGTCTTCCGTCCGGTCGGCTCAGACCTTGTCGTGCAGGATTGTCTACCCCCGCGACGACAGGGTGAACCGCTGAACCGCTGAGCCGGAGAATCGGCGACGACGTCACCGATATCGATGCCGGTGTTCAGTGCGGACAGTACTGTGCCCGTTCCGGCCTCGTCGGCGGGCCGCTCGACTGTGACACCCTGAGCGTAGGGGATGCCTCGCCACGATCACCACGCCGACAGCGCTCCGGCCAGGCGACTCCGTGCTGCGCATTCCCTGTCCGGCTACGTGGCATGCGGCATCTCGACAAGTACTTCTGGAATCAATCCAAACTGGATCCGCGGAGGTCACGGACCGAGCCTCTCCTGTCGTTTTCGACGCCGCGCGTGGCACGATTCGTGCATCTGCATGTGCAGGAATTCGGGTTGCCCGGCGAAAGCCCGCTGTCAGAACTCGACGGCGTCCAGAGCGAACCGTGGACGCCGGACTGCCAACGTTCAGATGTCACAAGCGAGTGCTGTAAACGGTCCATTCAGGTCGTCTGTTCGGCCGTCGCGTCGAATTTGCGTCAGGCCATTTAGTCTATGACTGAGGGCCATTTGTCCCGCTGTCAAATTGGGCCTAACGCTGGTGAGCGGCCCGGCTCACATCGATGTAATGTCGCCGCCACTCGATGAACGACACGTGACGGCTTGTCGGAAATTTCGGGGGGATGTCTCGGATATTTCATGATCACCACCGCATTGCGGATCTCGTGGCCAGGTCGGGCGTGTCGTTCGTCCGCGAGCCAGGTCAAGCCCTGAAGGGATGAACGCTGTATGAGCGCTACGTCGAAGATCGGTCTCGCCGTGGTGGGGGGGTACGTCCTGGGCCGCACGAAGAAGATGAAGCTGGCGATCATGCTCGGCGGTGCCCTCGCCGGCCGGAAGCTCAACCTCTCCCCGTCCGAGCTGCTGAGCCAGGGCGCGAAGCTCGCGTCGGCCTCTCCCGAGCTGGCCCGGCTGCAGGCCGCCGTCCGCGGTCGCCTGCTCGAGGCGGGCAAGGACGCGGCGATGGCCGCGGCGAGCAACAGGATGGAGTCGCTCACCGACTCCCTGATCAGCCGCGTGGAGAACCTCGGCAAGCCCGTCGAGCAGGTCGCCGGCACGGCCGGTGACGCCGCCGGCACGGCGGTCGAGACCGCGGGCGACACGGCCGGCGCTGCCACCGAGACCGCGGGCAAGGCCCTCGGCTCCGGCGGCCGGGCCGTCGGGTCCGCGGCGCGGGCACCCGGTCGCGGCCGACAGAGCAAGGACGCCGCCGGCGACGCGGACGGGGCCGACGCGGACGAGGCCGATACCGCGAACGCCTCCGAGGAGCCGGCCGAGAAGTCGGCGTCCTCCAACGGCACCGCGCGGGAGAAGAGCCCTCCGGCGCGCAAGAGCTCCGGCGGGAAGAGCGACTCCGGTGAGGAAGCCCCGGCCCGCCGGCGCACCGCGGCGGCGTCGAGCCGGTCCTCGCAGAGCAAGACCAGTTCGCCGGCCCGGTCCCGGTCCGGCGAACCGGCGAAGAAGAAGGCAGCGTCCTCGTCGTCGAACTCGTCCTCGTCCACATCCTCGTCCCGGCGCGGCGGGAGCACCGGTCGTTCCACGGGCAAGTCAGGAGGCCGCAACGATGGCTGAGTCCGAAGGCGGGGAGAGCACGTCGCTGCTCGACTCCCTGCCGACCGACCGTCTGAAGTCGGCCGCGGAGACGTTGCTGAAGACGCTCACCGACAAGGCGGTCGAGGCGGCGCTCGAACAGGTGGAGGGGCTCACCGGGCGGCTGACCGACGTCGCCGAGAACGGTGGGGTCGGGCTGCAGTCCGCGCTCGCCGGCGGTCGCGAGGCCGCGGAAGGAGGCAGTCCCGTGACCGGTGCGATCAAGGGCGGTCTGTCCGCAGCGAAGGACAAGGTGATGGACGCGGTCGGTCTCGGAGGCGGTGACGACGACGACGACGGGGCTTCGGGCGGCGGGGGTTCCGGCGGTGGTGGCCGCGGCAAGTTCAAGTTCATGAACATCGTCGAGGAGCTCGACGTCGGTGTGCCCGTCCGCGTCGCGTACGACCAGTGGACGCAGTTCGCCGACTTCCCGACCTTCATGAAGAAGGTCGCCAGCGTCGAGCAGGAGTCGGACGAGAAGACCAACTGGAAGGCCCAAGTCTTCTGGTCCAAGCGGACCTGGAACGCGACCATCCTCGAGCAGATCCCGGACACGCACATCATCTGGCGGTCCAGCGGTGCCAAGGGCTACGTGAACGGCATCGTCTCCTTCCACGAGCTGGCGCCCAGCCTGACCAAGGTCCTGCTGGTCATGGAGTACTACCCGGTCGGGCTCTTCGAGAAGACCGGCAACATCTGGCGGGCCGTCGGTCGGCGTGCCCGCCTGGAGTTCAAGCACTACCGCCGCCACGTGATGGTGGAGACCCTGATCAACCAGGAGGAGCTCGAGGGCTGGCGCGGGGAGATCCGCGACAGCGAGGTCGTCAAGACGCACGAGGAGGCGCTCGAGGAGGAGCAGGCCGCTGCGGACGAGGACCGCGCGGACGACGAGTACGACGACGAGGAGCCGGACGACTACGCCGACGACGAATACGACGAGGGCGCCGATGACGAGGGCGCCGATGACGAGGGCGCCGACGAAGCCGCCGGTGACGAAGCTGCCGCCGACGAGGCCGAGGACGACGGCTACCTCGAGGACGTGGACGAGGCCGAGGAGGACCCGGAGCCCGACGACGAGTTCGACGAACGGTCCGAGGACGACGCGTCCGGGGATGCGGAGGACGACGACGAGGACGAGGGACGCCCGGTGGGCAACCGGTCCAAGCGCCGTTCGCGTCAGACCGCCCGTACCTGAGCCGACCCCCAGACGACCGACCCGACCGGGGCGCGAGCTCCCCACGGGCCCCGGTCGGGCACCTGGTGAAAGGAGTGGTGACACGTGACCGTCAGTCAGCGTCAAGGCGGAAGCAGGGTCGACCGCGCACCCCAGGGCGACCTCGCCCAGGTGATCGATCTGATCCTGGACAAGGGCCTGGTGATCGACGTCTTCGTCAAGATCTCCCTGGTCGGCATCGAGCTGATCACGATCGACGCGCGGATCGTCGTCGCGAGCGTCGACACGTACCTGCGGTTCGCGGAGGCGACGAACCGGCTCGACCTGCACCAGAAGGGTGGGAAGTCCCTGACCGAGGCGATCGGCGGGATGACCGAGAGCGCCACCCAGGGCGGCGCGAAGGGTAAGACGAAAGGCGTGATCGAGGCGGGCAAGGAAAAGTTCGACGACTACCGCGACGAGCGCAAGCAGGAGAAGCGTCGGTCATGAGCGAGGGCACGAAGACGAAGACCGCAACCTACGTCTACGCGGTGGTCGCGGCCGAGGTCAGCATCCCGGAGGGCCTGGAGCCGGTCGGTGAGGAGCGGGGCGAGCTGGAGGTCCTCGACCACCGCAGCCTTGCCGCCGTGGTCAGCGACGTGCCGGTGGACAAGCCGCTCGGTCGTCGCCAGGACCTGATGGCGCACGAGCGGGTCGTCAACGCCATCGCCGAGCAGATGACCGTGTTGCCGATGCGGTTCGGCGGGGTGGTGGAGAACGACCAGGCGGTGGTCGACGAGCTGCTGGAACAGAACCACGACTACTTCGTCTGGGCGCTCGAGCAGCTCGAGGGCTGCGTGCAGTTCGTGCTGCACGGGCGCTACGACCAGGACCAGCTGCTCGCCCGGAT
Source organism: Pseudonocardia sp. (assembly GCA_030451825.1). GTDB lineage: Bacteria > Actinomycetota > Actinomycetes > Mycobacteriales > Pseudonocardiaceae > Pseudonocardia. The sequence goes on from JAKDNL010000378.1 coordinate 4,984, forward strand.
CCTGGAGGGCGACGCCGAGATGGCCGAGCTCAGCGAGTCGATCCGCGGTCAGGACGAGGATGCCACCTACTACGACCGGATCCGGCTCGGCGAGATGATCGCGTCCCAGGTGGAGCGCGAACGCGAGGCCGACGCGGGGACGGCCGAGGAACGGCTCTCACCGTTCGCGGTCGCGGTCCTGGTGAAGGAGGCCGGCGGCGAGGACGGCGCGGTGAACCTGTCCGTGCTCGTGCGCCGCGACCACCGCTCGGACTTCGAGCAGGCGGTCGACGCCCTGGGCGACGACTGGGGCGACCGGGTCGCGCTGCGGCTGATCGGCCCCGTGGCGCCGTTCGACTTCCTCCCGGAACCGGCCGACGAGGACGGTTCCTGAGGGTGGGGCTGTTCACCGGCCTTCTCGGTCTGCCGCTGGCTCCGCTGCGCGGGGTCGTCTGGATCGCCGAGCAGCTGGAGTCGGAAGCGGATCGTCAGATGAACGATCCGGCGGTGATCCGGCAGAAGATCGACGAGGTGGAGCAGGCGTTCGAGCGCGGCGAGATCGGCGAGGACGAACGCGACGAGCAGCAGGAGGAGCTGCTCGGGCGTCTGGTCGGGCGCCGAGGAGGAGACGGGGATGGCTGAGGATCCGCCCCGTCGGCGCCCGGCCCGGCCCCGGCCCGCCGCGGAGGACGACGGTGGGAAGGACGGTGGGAACGACGCCGAGGCTCCCCGCCGCCGCCCGGCGCGCGACGCCGCACCCGCCCGCCGACGAACCGGGGAGAGGGAGGCGCCGGCCCGTCGACGTTCCGAGGAGAAGGAGGTGCCGGCCCGTCGACGTTCCGGGGAGAAGGAGGCACCCGCCCGCCGACGTCCGTCCCGCAACGGGGACGAGCCCGAGGCCCGGGGCCGCCGCCGGCGGTCGGAGCGCTCCGAGCGGCCGGAGGACGACGAGCCGGAACCGCCGCCCGTCGCGGAGGAGACGCCCGACGAGGAGGAGGCGCCCGATGCGGAACCGCCGCCCGATGCGGGGGAGTCCCCCGACGCGGAGGAGTCGCCTGACGCGGAGGAGTCGCCTGACGCGGAGGAGTCGCCTGACGCGGAGGAACCGCCAGCGCCTCCGCCGAAGCGGATGGGTGCCCGTGCGGTGGCGCGTGCGGCGGTGGAGCAGGTCGTCGAGATGACCGGCAAGAAGCCCGAGGGCGTGACCGCCGTGTCCCGGAATGAGGAGGGGTGGCTGGTGGGAGTCGAGGTGGTGGAGACCGAGCGCATCCCCGACTCGGCCGACGTGCTGGCCATCTACGACGCCGAACTCGACGACGAGGGCGAGCTGATGTCCTACCGGCGCGTCAAGCGCTATACCCGTGGACGCGGGGACGACGAATGACCCGACGACACCACCGGAGGACCACATGAACGACACGGTCCGCTGGAACTCCGGGCAGCCGCGGAGGAAGGAGTCCACGGGAACCGACGGCGCCAACCTCGCCGACATCCTCGAGCGGGTCCTCGACAAGGGGATCGTCATCGCCGGGGACATCCAGGTCAACCTGCTCGACATCGAGCTGCTCACGATCAAGATCCGGCTCGTGGTCGCCTCGGTGGACCGGGCGAAGGAGATGGGGATCGACTGGTGGGAGCGTGATCCCACGTTGTCGGCCGGTCGCCAGGAGCTCGAGGACGAGAACGACGAGCTGCGCACGCGTATCGCGTCCCTGGAGGCGGCGATGGCAGGCGGGCCGGCGCTGGCCGAGGGCCGCGACGGGGACAGCTCGGCGAATGCCGAGGAGTCCGACGCGGAGGAGTCCGACGCGGAGGAGGCTGACCTCGACGAATCGGATGGCGAAGATCCCGAGCGCGAGGATCCGGACCGGGACGATTCCGACAGCGACGATTCCGACAGCGACGATTCCG
>JAKDNL010000379.1 GCA_030451825.1 Pseudonocardia sp.
TCAAGTACTACTTCGAGACCCTACCACCCAAAGATGGATATACACCTATGCATTAACTTATGATCTTGGGCCGGTGTTGATCTTGCTACGGATGACCGCGGTGAGCGCAGGTGCTGTCGATTACCTGCTGCGCGGTTCGGGCTGCAGAGATCCGGAGCACCAACACGGCCGCGAGCAGAGCCACCAGCACGGGCAGGAGCGCGAGGCTGGCGTCGGCCTGGAGCAGACCCAGGGCCACCAGCAGGCCCGCGAGCAGGGCCCGCAGCAGGGGGTGGAGCGGGGCGCGGCCCGCTACTTCGGGTCGGCGGTTGACCACGGCGAGCCGTTGGGCCGGTGGGGTGGCCGCGGGTTGGGTTTGTTCGGGATCGAGGAGGGCGCCGAAGCCGGCGAGGACGACGTGCGGGCGGTGTTCGGGAAGCTGCAGGATCCGCGGACCGGGGAGTGGTTGGGGCGGGCGCCGCGCCAGTTCAAGACCGGTAAGCAGCGCCGCGAGGCCGCCCGGGAGGCGGCGCCGGAGGGCGCGCTACCGGAGCAGATCGCCGAGCTGGAGCGGGCCGCGTCGAACGATGGCCGCAAGGCGGTGGCCTACTACGACTTCACGTTCTCCCCGCCGAAGAGCGTCAGCGTGTACTACGCGGCGTTGATGGCGGCCGGGAAGCCGGAGGAGGCGGCGGAGGTCGTCGCGGCGCACAACCGGGCGGTGGAGCGAGCGATGGGCTACGCCGAGCAGCACGTGGCCTGGACGCGCACCGGCTATCACGGGCGGACGGTGGACGGGCGGTCGGTGGGCCGCTACGAGGCCGGTGAGGGCCTGATCTGGACGAAGTGGGGGCATTCCACGAACCGGGAGAACGAGCCCCAGATCCACACCCACGTCGCGGTGCTCAACCGGCTCAAGACCCTCTCGGACGGGGTGGTGCGGGCGCTGGATGGGCGCGGGTTCCGGCCGATCAAGGAGGCGATCGCGACCGCCTACGAGCGAGGCCTGGAGGAGGAGCTCGTCGCCTCGCGTGGGGTGGTGTTCGCCGACCGTCCGGACGGGAAGGCACGCGAGATCGTCGGGGTGGACCCGGAGCTGTGCGCGGACGCCTCGACCCGGCGGGCGCAGACCCTGGACAAGGCCGAGGAGCTGCGCGAGAAGTACGTGGCCGAGCGCGGCCGGGAGCCGAACGACGCGGCCATGAAGAGGATCCGCAGCGCGGCGGCGCTGCAGACGCGGGCGGCCAAGTCCGGTCAGGCGGGCCCGGCCGCGGTGGCCACCTGGGCCCAGGATCCGGAGCGGGCGGCCAGGCTGGTGGCCACGGTCGAGGCGGTGGCCGACGCCGCGGAGGCCGCGGTCGCCACCGGCCACCCGGACGTGGCCACCGGTGTCCGCCTGGACCCTGCGGTCCCCGAGCAGCGGGCGGCGCTGCTGGCGGCGGCGGTGGCCGAGGTGCAGTCGCAGTACGCGACGTGGACGACGGGGGCCCTCGTCGCGGCGATCGACCGCCGGGTCGGGGCGCTTCCGGCAGACGCGGCCGGCCAGGCCCGCCCGGCCTACCTGGAGGCCCTGGCCCGCGAGGCCCTCGCGTCGGGGAACGGCCACGAGGTGGTGCTGTTGACCGCGCCGGACCCGGTCACGGTGCCGGACGAGCTGCGGCGCCCGCAGGACGGGCGCAGCATCTTCCGCCCGCACCTCGACGACCGCTACGCCACGCGTGGCCAGCTCCACGCCGAGGACCGGGTCGTGGCCGGTGCCCGCCAGCTGGGCGCGCCGGCGATGTCGAGCGCGGAGGCGGAGCTGCTGCGGGTCGAGCTGGCCGCGGCCGGGTTGGGCGTGGATCAGGCTGATGCGGTGGTGGGGATCGTGTCGTCGGGTCGGGCCGGGGACGTGCTGATCGGGCCGGCCGGGACGGGGAAGTCGTTCACGATGTCCGCGCTGGCCGGGGTGTGGTCGGAACGGTTCGGCGGCCGGGTGGTGGGGTTGGCGACGAGCCAGATCGCGTCCGAGGTCCTCGCCGCGGACGGGGTGCCGGCGATGAACACCACCCGGTTCCTGCTCGCGTTCGGGCCCGGCGAGGGCGGGGAACCGCCGCGGCAGCGGGTACAGGCCGGGGACCTGTTCGTGGTCGACGAGGCGGGGATGTCCTCGACCGCGGAGCTCGCGGCGATCGCGCAAATCGTGGCCGACGGCGGCGGAAAGTTGGTGTTCACCGGCGACGACGCACAGCTCACATCGGTCGGGGCCGGCGGATTGTTCTCGCTGCTGGCCGCCGACAACGGCGCGTACCAGCTGCAGGAGGTGCGCCGGTTCGCCTCGGAATGGGAGCGGGAGGCGAGTCTGCGGCTGCGCGCCGGGGACACCTCGGTGATCCCGGAGTACGACGACCGGGGCCGGCTGCAGGCCGGGACGGTGGAGGAGATGCAGGCCGCAGCGCTGCGCGGCTACTTGGCCGACACCCTGTCGGGGAAGGAGTCCTTGCTGATCGTCGGTTCCAACCAGGCGGCCGCCGACCTGTCCAGGGAGATCCGAGAGCACTTCATCGACTACGGCCGCGTCGCCGCTGAGCAGCTCACCGAGCTGGGTGAGCGCACCGGTCACACCCCCGTCAGCGTGGGTGATGTCGTGCAGGCGCGGCACAACGACCGCTCGATCCGGGTGGATGGTGGTGGGGAGGTGCTGAACCGGGCGACGTTCGTCGTGCTGGGCCTGAACGAGGACGGGTCCCTGCGGGTGCAGGGCACCGGTGGACCGACCAACGGGCAGATCGCGCATCTGCCGGCCGACTACGTCGACGAGCACGTGACGCTGGCCTACGCCTCGACGGTGAACGCGGCGCAGGGCCGCACGGTGGACACCTCGCACGGGCTGCTCGACGAGGCCGCCGCCCGGGAGTCGGCGTACACGACCGCGACCCGCGGGCGGGAGGCGAACCACCTGTATCTGGTCGGGACGCGGGAGCCCGACCAGCACGAGCAGGAGCGGTTGCACGCCGACGCGCCGGCCCGGTTGGCGGCGGTGCTGGGCAACACCGAGGCCGAGCAGGCAGCCGAGCTGGAGCGCCGCGCCGGGGCGCGTGACGGCGCGTCGCTGGCCTGGATCGGGACCCAGTGGGACGAGGTGTCGAAGGACTCCGCCCGCGCCCGCTACACCGAAGCGTTGGGCGGGGTGCTTCCGGCGGAAGCAGTCGAGCAGGTGACCGCGGAGGCCGGGTGGCCGCGGCTGGTGCGCGCGATGCGCGAGGCCGAGCTGGACGGGCACTCCCCGCACGCGGTGCTGGCCCAGGTCGTGGAGGGCCGGTCGCTGGCCGGGTCCGAGCAGCTCTCCGACGTGCTGCGCTACCGGGTCCGGACCGCGATCGCGGACCGGGCCCCGGAGCAGCAGGTCGGGGCCGGGGACTGGACGGCGCTGGCGCCGCCGGTCGACGGGCCGGTCGGGCAGTTCAGCCACGAGCTCGCGGTGATGGCCGGGGACAAGCAGCACGCCCTCGGTCTCAACGCCGCGCACGACCCGCCGGCGTGGGCTCTCGCGCAGCTGGGGCCGGTACCGATGCCCCACACCGAACAGGCCGAGCGGGACGCGTGGATCCAGAGGGCGGCCGCGATCGCCGCGTACCGGGAGGCCCGCGGGATCAGCGACGAGGTGACCTCGATCGGTGCGGCGCCGTCGCGGGAGGAGGAGTTCCACCACCGGCTCTGGGCACAGGCCGCGGCCGCGCTCGGGCCGCAGCCCGACACCGGGCCGGACGTGCGCGCCTTCTCCGACTCCGACCTCTACGCCGCCCGGGAACGGTGGGCCCGCGAGCAGGCCTGGGCCCCGGAGTACGTGGCCGAGGAGATGCGCGCCGCCTACGAGCTGGGCCGTGACTACGACCGCGACGCCGCCCTGGCCGGGGCCCGGCTGGCCGCGTTGGAGCCGGACGAGCCGGAGTGGGAGCAGACCGCGGAACAGTTCACCCGCAGCCAGCGCCTGGCCGAGGTGCACCTGGAGCGGGCACGCCAGCTGGAGGACGTGCAGCTCGCCCGCGGCGGCTGGTTCGCCGCGACTGAGGACGCACGGGTCGGCGACGAGCTCGCCCGCGCCGAGCTCGACCGGCGTGGTCTGCCCCAGGACCGGGTGCGGGAGGTGAAGCAGCTGGAGCTGTTCGACCCCACCGCCGCGGTGGAGCAGGCCCCCGAGCTGGAGGAAACGCCGGAGCTGGAGCCGACCGGCGAGCGGGAGCCTTTACTCGAGGAGAGCCCGGCGGCCGAGCAGCTGGTAGAGGAGCCCGTGCGGGAGACCGCCGCTGGCTCCGAGGTCGACGTGACGGTCGAGGAGACCCAGCGCGCGGAGCGCGACGTCGAGCCGACGGTCGAGCCGGCCCCCGAGCAGGCCGAGCGGGAGACCATCGAGCGGGACCAGGTGGTGGAGGAGCAGCCGCTCGAGCGGGACCAGGTGGTCGAGGGGCCAGTGGGCGAGCCGACGCCGGCCCACGAGTCGGCCGAGCAGATCGAGCGGGAGACCGTCGAGCGGGACCAGGTGGAGGAAGAGCCGACGGTCGAGGCCCCGGAGCAGGTGGAGCAGCTGGCGTTGATCGAGGCCACGCCCCGGCTGGAGGACGAGGTCGCGGCGCAGCCGCTACGCGACGAGCCCGACGCCGAGGTGGCGCCGGAGGGCGACGACGGCGCGGCCGCCGAGCAGGTGCAGGCCACGTTGGCCGAGGCCCGCCGGCAGGCCGACGCCGCGGAACGGCAGCGGCTGCAGCGCGAGGCCGCCGCGGCCGAGCGCGCCGCCCAAGCCGAGCAGCAGATCGACGAGCCGGCCACCGCGCGGGACACCGCCGAGGAGGACCGGGCGCGGCGGGACCAGGCCCTGAGCCAGGAGCAGGGCGTCGACGCTGGTCTCGACCGTGGGCAGGTCGTCGAGTACGACCAGGGCCACGACGACGACCTCGGGCTCGGCCTCTAGCCGGTCCGGCGCTGGCGTTCCCGCTTGGCCGTCATCAGGCGCCAGGACTTCGCTACGGCGGCGCGCCACTGAGCGTCGGCAAGCAGTTGCTCGCGCGGCCCGTACCCGCCGGGGCAGACCACGAGGTCGTGGCCGTCCCACTGGTCCGGAGGCGGCTCGATGATCTCCTGGTCGTCCGCCGGGCCACCCTGCTCCATCCACACGAACCCGAGGGCGGCGGTCGTGTCGTCCACGATCCGACGGAGGAAGGGCACGTAAGTGGCGTCGACGCCGCGGGAGAACCGGCCGCCGAGGGCAAGTGGGTACCGCTCGCCGTTCTCCAGGGAGACCGCGGTGCGGCCCACGTAGATGTGGCTGTGCAGCCGCGCGCTCGGCTCCCCGGGCACCGTGTCCTCCACGAGCGCGGTCAGCTCCAGGCGCGCCGGGATCGCGCGGCCGCGGGAGTTGGCGACGTATCCGGCCTTGCGCTGGACGTCGATGAGGGCTTGCTGGGTGATGTCGGCGTAGACCTGGCGCAGCTGGTCGAGCTCGGCGCGCACGTCGGCGCGGGCGAACATGTCCGCGACCAGCGACAGGCTCAGCGGCGGGTGGAAGTACACATCGAGCGCATCCGCCGGCGGCGCCGCGGTGCTGGGATCGAACAGCGGCGCAGGGTCAATGTGGGTGTCTCCGTACACGGCGGCCACCTCCACGAGTCCGCGCCTGGGTGCGGTTCATGATGCTACGAGGCACCGACAGTTCCGGGGACCGTCGGAGGTTGTAGTGCGTGGAGCGCGACCCAGCCCGCACACCTCTGGGCTGCCGTCCGTCAGAGAGGTGAGCGAGTCCCGTCGACCGCGGCCGGGTACGTCCGAACGGGTTGCGAATTTGTCGAGACGGCGTCCCGCGTAGGAACACCCGATCGGGCTTTATGCAGCTCATAGCGTCCGCGGGCGATTCTGGATCGAGCCAGATGTGCCGGTTGCCGGCTTGTCGCCCAGTAGAGTGAGAAAGCACGTGGAGATGGGACGGGCAGGGGCTTCCGAGGGCCCCTGCCCGTACGGCTTCGCGGTGAAATTTCCCCAGAGGGTCAATCCAAGGAGAGTTCCTATGCGTAAGCCGCTCCAGAACCGACTCTACCGCTTCAATCGGTACTTAGAGAAACAGCTGCAGGCCGGGGCGGTTAGTCCAAGTGCCGGCTGGCCTGATGTTGTGATGGCGTTGCTGGTCATCGCCGGACCGGCTGTGACCAGCAACGATCCCGAGCAGTGGACCCGCGTGCGGACCCTGCTGATCCTGCTCGTCCTCCTGCTCGCGGCACTCGCGGCCGCGGTCGCTGCGGCGGGCGGGCAAGGGGGGATCGTCGCCGCGGTCCTGCTTCTGTAAGCCAGCCCAGGTGCGGCCGGACAAGGGGAGGTCCGCCACCCTCAAGGGTGGCGGGCTTCCCTGGACGACGTAGCCGAGGCCGCCGGATCCTCACCTGTCCTCGGCAGCGTCGTCATCGGGATCTTGGCCTGCAGCCGCGGCGGCCGCGAGGGCGGCGTGCCGTTCGTGTCTGGTCTGCAGGTCGGCCGCACGTGCCGCTCGCCAGTGTCCGATCCAGTTGTCGACGGTCTGCGGGTCCCGCTCGTCGGCCATGGTCGGTGGTCGTGGCGGTGTGTGGGCCTGGGCGGCTCGCTGCGCCGGGTGCTGTGCCGCCTGCGCGGCGGCCTCCCTGGCAGCCTCGGCCGCGCGGTCGCGACGCTTCATTGATTCCATGTGATCCACGAGGTGTTCCCCGATCCGGCACCACTTCTCCGGGATGGCCTCGCCGAGGTTCCTCAGCGCGGCCGCGCGCCAGCGGACGTGCCATTCGGCGGAGGCGGTCGCGGCGGCGTCGGGTTCGTGCGCGGCGACGTAGGCGTGGCGTAGCCACACCAGCTCGACGACCGCCCGCGGGTGCTGGGGCC
>JAKDNL010000380.1 GCA_030451825.1 Pseudonocardia sp.
TTTTAGCCCCGGCTGGTCTAATATTGGCGGGCACGAGGGGGTCGGGGTTCCGCGGACGTGGCCGGGCCCACGCCACGGGTTGCCGTGGGCACTGGCACCGCGCGCCGTCGTCGGCGAAGCTGGGCCCATGACGTCCGCACAGCCCGGGACCGCACTCGAGACGGACAGTCCCGACGTGGTGTGGCGACCCGACCCGGCCACCACGCCGGACACCGAGATCGCGCACTTCGCCGCCTGGGTCCGGGACGAGCGCGGGGTCGAGATCGCCGATATCACCGACTACGCGGCGCTGCACGACTGGTCGGTCCGCGACCTGGACGGCTTCTGGTCGGCTGTCGCCGAGTACTCCGGCGTGCTGTTCCACGACGCCCCGACGGCCACGCTGGGCTCGCGCGAGATGCCCGGTGCGCAGTGGTTCCCCGGCTCGACGCTGAACTACGCCGAGCACGCCCTGACCCCCGGCCCCGGCCGCGCCGACGACGACGCGGCGATCGAGTTCGTCCGGGAGGACGGCGTCGAGCGCACGGTCACCCACGCCGAGCTGCGTGATGCGGTCGGACGCGCCCGCGCCGGGCTGGTCCGGGCCGGTGTCGGGCAGGGCGACCGGGTCGTCGCGCTGGCCCCGAACTGCGTCGAGACGCTCGTCGCGTTCCTGGCCGCGGCCAGCCTGGGCGCGATCTGGTCGTCGTGCAGCCCCGATTTCGGCGCCCGCGCGGTGCACGACCGGTTCGCCCAGATCGAGCCGGCCGTGCTGGTCGCGGTGGACGGCTACCGCTACGGCGGCAAGGCCTACGACATCCGCGAGAACGTCGCCACGCTGCGCGCCCAGATGCCGAGCCTGCGCGAGACCGTCCTGGTCGGCTACCTGGACGAGGACGCGTCGCTGGAGGGCACCACGCCGTGGGCGGAGTTCACCGCCGAGCACGCGCCGCTGGAGTTCACCGCCGTGCCGTTCGACCACCCGCTGTGGGTGCTCTACTCCTCGGGCACGACCGGCCTGCCCAAGGGCATCGTGCACGGGCACGGCGGCATCGTGCTCGAGCACCTCAAGGCGATGGGGCTGCAGTCGGGGCTCGGCCCCGGTGACCGGTTCTTCTGGTTCACCACCACCGGCTGGATGATGTGGAACTTCCTGATCGGCGGACTTCTCGTCGGGGCGACGATCGTGATGTTCGACGGCAGCCCCGGCTACCCCGACCTGGGCGCGCTGTGGAGGCTCGCCGCCCGGCACAGGGTGAAGCTGTTCGGGGTGTCCGCCCCCTACGTGCAGTCCTGCCTCAAGGCCGGCCTGCGCCCCGGTGACGAGCACGACCTGTCCGCGATGGCGGCCCTGGGCTCGACGGGTGCGCCGCTGTCGGTGGAGGGCTTCCGATGGATCGCCGACGCGGCCGGCGAGCACATCCAGATCTGCTCGGTCTCCGGCGGCACCGACGTCTGCGCGGCGTTCCTGGGCTCGGCCCCGACGGTGCCGGTCTGGCTGGGAGAGCTGTCCTGCGCCGCGCTCGGCGCCGACGTCCGGTCGCTGGGTGAGGACGGCACCGACCTGCTCGACGACGTCGGGGAGCTGGTGATCACCGCGCCGATGCCGTCGATGCCGGTGATGTTCTGGAACGACCCGGACGGCTCGCGGCTGCGTGAGGCCTACTACGAGGACTTCCCCGGCCGCTGGCGGCACGGCGACTGGGTCCGGCGCACCTCGCGCGGCTCCTTCGTGATCTACGGGCGGTCGGACTCCACGCTCAACCGCGGTGGGGTCCGGATGGGCACCGCGGACTTCTACGCCGTGGTCGAGGCGTTCGACGGCGTCGCGGACTCGCTGGTGATCGACACGACGGCACTGGGCGCGAAGGAGGAGGGTTCGCTGCTCTGCTTCCTGGTGCTCGACCCGGGCGTCTCGCTCGAACAGGTGGAGCCGGAGCTGCGCAAGGCGCTGCGCCGCGAGCTGTCCCCGCGCCACGTCCCGGACCGCTTCATCGTCCTGGATGCCGTGCCGCGCACCCTGAACGGCAAGAAGTGCGAGGTCCCGGTGAAGAAGATCCTGGCCGGGACGCCGGCCGAGAAGGCGGTCAGCACCGGTGCCCTGCAGAACCCGGACTCCCTGACTCCGTTCCTGGACCTGGCCGGACGCTGACCCCGGACCCGGGTCGATAGGGGTGGACCCCGGTGTGTAGTCTCGGTTCTGCTGGTGGCCGTGAGGCACCGGGGAGGCTTCGCCTAGTCTGGTCTATGGCGCCGCACTGCTAATGCGGTTTGGGGTAACCCCCCATCCCGGGTTCAAATCCCGGAGCCTCCGCACTGGCGCGGCCGAATCCCCCCGGGGTGTGGCGGCGGCAGCACAACTGAACACGACGCGCCCGTAGCTCAACGGATAGAGCATCTGACTACGGATCAGAAGGTTAGGGGTTCGAATCCCTTCGGGCGCACTCTACCAGCGGAAATACACTGTCGGAAGATCACCGCTAGGGGCCCAGACCTTCTGATCCTCCGGCCGCTGCGGTCATCGCTCCGCGCTGGTCCTCGCCTGGCATGCTCTCTCCGATGAGCTACCCGCCACCGAACAGCCGGCGGAGCCGCTGAGCAGCCTCACGCTGCGATGAGTCGTGGTAGCCGCACGGCGTACCGCTCCTCTGCTCCGTGGTCTCCTCCTCGGAGATGACGTGATAGTGCAGACCATGATCGTCTAGGTACCGACGGATCTCCTGATGGTCGGTGAGCTCGAACACGACTTCGTGCTCGGTACCGAGGATCTCCTCTATCTGCCACTGCGGGATGCTGAGGGAACCTCCGGGTTCCCGAGGCTCGTGACCAGATGATGGTCGCTTGCTGATCTCGCTCACCGTGTGTCTCCTGTCACTAGAACCGCTCGTGAACCGGGGGCTACCCGAGCACCCGGCGGTCTCGGGAAGGGCTTGGAGGGTTCTGCCCAGGACCAGGACAGGCCACGCTCAGACAGGTACACCGTGGCCCCGGTGACTCCGTCGCGTTCGGCAGCGGCTAGAAGATCCTCGGAGCGGTTGCGAATGGCCTTCCATGTCTCGATGGGCAGCGCGAGCGTGTCCTCTCCGCCCATGTCCTCCTCGACGATCTCTTCGTCGGTGACGACCTCGACCCCGTACCGTTCCCGGGTGCCCTCGGCCCACGTCATGGTCCGTCGGCGGTGCATGGCGGTCTCATACTCGGCGAACAGGTCCCAGTCGTCGGCGTTACCCCAGCGAGCGAAGTCAGCGAGGATCTGAAACGGCGTCCTCGACTCCCCACGGCCCCGCTTGTGGGCGGACCCGGCCATCTCGTGCTGGATCTTGGACAAGTACGCCCCGAGCACACCGGGACCGTCCACCCGCCGGACGTCCAAGCCGCCCTTGTCCGCGATGGGTTCATAGGCGGATCGGCAGAGGTCCGAGCACCGACGGTGTGTGGTAGTGCCGTTGGCCTGAGCCTCGGGGCAACCCCTCCGTAGCAGACCCCGGCGCCACCGTTCGAACCACTCCCCAGCCAAGTTCTCGAGAATCTCCTGAGACATCGGAGAGTCGAACAGGACCAGGGCGTGGCGGTGCGGGTGATACCCCGCTGCCTCGCTGTGGGTGGTCTCCAAGACACACACCCAGCCGGTGATCCCGTAACGCTCGACTTCCTTGGCGTAGGCGCCCCCGGAGGTGACCCGACCCCAGGCGTAGGTCACCGCGTCCACGGTGTCTTTGAGCTTGAGCCCGGAGTGATGACGTGCCGTCAGAGTGATCAGGGCCGCTGAGCCGCCCTCTGCGTGCACCCGCTCAACCACGGTCTCGATCTCCTCGGCCCGGCGGGCTCCGACCTTGGAGGCGCAGCACGGACAGCTCATGACCCCGCACGAGGACAGCCCCGCGTAGCCGGCTACCCGACCGTGGTCCCCGCCGGTGATTCGCAGCGTCGGGCCACCCGCACCCGTGTAGGACACCCGCCCGCACTTGCGCTGTCCCGGAAGCCCTGACACCTCCCAGAGCACCCGACGCAACCGGTACCGATCAGCCCGTCGTTCTGCCGGTGTCTGCCTCGGAGAAGAGTTAGCCACGTTCTTACCAAGACCCTCGCTCCGCTCGGGCGCCCCCGCGCCCCCGCCTCCGGCGAGCGCGGGGGCCCGACGGCCCTGAGGCCTCATGCGGCGTCCCTCTGCGGCCCGGCCTGACCGACGGCCTTGACGTAGCCGGCGTAGGGCAGGAACGGCGCACGGACCCGGGACAGGGACCGGCCCGGCAGCGTCAGGAGTCCGATGCCCGGAGGGGCGTTGGTGTGCTCAACGGCGAGCGAGTCCGGGGCGTCGGGGTGGAGCAGTTTGACGCTGTCTGCGGTGTCGACCCGGAACGAGATCCGACCGGCCATCTGGGCTCGCTCGGCGGAGCCGATGATCTGAGCCTCGCAGCGCTGAGCGATCATCACGACGACGATCCCGGCTTTTCTTGATTCGGCCAGTAGTCGAGCGACGTAGAGGCGTACTTTCTTGGCTCCCTTGGGATCGAATGCGTCCAGGGCGCGGAGGGTGCCGGGGTACTCCTCAAGTACGCACACGATCAGCGGGTTATCGGGCCCGGTTTCGAGCGTGTCCCGGTCGAAGGGGATCGCTGTGATCCTTCGGTCCATCTCGGAGACCAGACCGGCGAGAGTCTGCTCTACCTGGATCGGGTTCTTCAGGCCCACGACCCGGAACCGATCGTTCGGGAACGGACGCAGCAGTAGGCCGGAAGCGTCTACGCCAGCGATACGGACGTCGTCTCGTTGGGCGAGCTGGGACAGGAAGCCGTAACAGAACACGGACTTTCCGGATCGAGTGGAACCCTGAATGGCCATGTGTGGCAGGTCCCCAGGATCGATGGCGACTTCCTGGCCGGTCTCGTCGTGGCCGATGAGGATCGGGCCTGTCATCGGTCCGGGCCGGAACGGGATGATCTCGGCCAGTGGATCGGAGCGCAGGAGCTCGACGACGGCGAACGCACCGAGGCCCCGGGACTCGACCCGAAGGCCGTAGCAGCCCAGGTGAGGGGCCAAGCGGTCGGAGGCTGCCTCGATGTCGCGAGGGAGCAGCCCGGTCGGGAGCTTGACCGTGATCCTGGTTGGCGGGCCCAGGACTAGGTACGTCACCTTCGGGAGGACCTCTGTCGTCCCGGATACGGTCTGGACCATCCGACAGACGCCGGCCCCGGAACAAGCGTTCCCCCAGGCAGTGACGATCCGGTCTACTTCGACTTGATCCGCCGCATCCGGGCGGGTCCAACGGCGGAACATGAGATCTCCTAGGACAAGAGAAGGGCCCCTGCCCCAGGGAAGAAAGGGCAGGGGCTCCGGTAGTGGGGCGGACTTAGGCGGCCTTGTCGCCGGCCTTCTGATGTCCCTGGTCCAAGCCGTCCGCTCGGAACGTGTAAGAGACGCGGTTAGCGCCGTTCAGGACGTAACCGAGGGCACGGAGATTGTGGAAGTTGACCGGCTGGCCCATCGTGGTCTGCGGCTGATCGAGAGCAGCGACCTTGACCCCGACAACCTCAGCGCGAGCGGCCTCGGGGTCGAACACCATGACGTCGCACACCCACATCGGCATTCCAGAATCTAGATCCTTGGCCTGATTGCCAGAACGCTTACGCTCGTTGTTGGACAACTCTACGTACTCGGCAACTTCAGCAACCTTACCGGTGCCGATGAACTGGATACGGTCGGTAGCAATAGGAATCCATCGCATGGCAGTCTTCTCCTGGTGTGTGTACTCGTGTCGTTTCTTGACGCTGCCTTGGCAGCTCACGGAGCCGTACAACTCCGTTGTATGGCGTGGCCCGAGTGGGCGGGACTAGCTAAACAGCGGGAGGCAGAACGTGAACATCACGATCACTGCCCCGATGAGTGCACCGCCCAGAAGGGGCCAGGCGGGTTTAACGGGTGGAACTTGCGGAGTCCAGGTCTCGTGAGCCGGGGCTCGCTTACGGGGGAAGAGCCCTCGGTTCGTCCCCTGACCTTGCTTCCGGTGCTTGGTCATACCAGCCGGAGATCTCGCTCGTGCCAGTCCTGCCCGGTGACCAGCCCTCGGCCGGGGGTTACGACGTCGACGAACACGGTGAGGATGAGCGCGACGGTCGGCACTACTTCCGCCGCTCGATGACCCGGAGGTCAGTGTTCGCTACCCACTTCTGACCACTCGGGAAGTCAACCGAGGCACCCGGGACACCGGCCTTGCCCTGCATCTCCCGGACCGTCCCGAGGTTCTTCCGCTCCGCCACGGTGTCGCCGATCCGTGGGCCGGTGTACTTGGCTGCCATGTCCCCGCCTCTCGCTCATCTCGCTCATCGTGAACAGTAGGGAAGCTAGCAGACTCGATCGTCTATGCACAACACGCTCATCGTGATCAATCGCCTACAACTCGCCCGACGTGTGCGAACATGCACGTCATGGCCGAGGAACCCGCGCTCATCAGGACCGCCGAGGCGGCTCGGGCGCTTGGTGTCTCTTCGGCGACTCTTCGACGTTGGGCCAGGGCCGGGAAAGTCAAGCCGGCGGAGCGAACTCTCGGCGGGCAAGATCGTTGGAACCTGACGGAGCTCCGGGAACAGATTCGGACGCTCACGGATAGCGAGAACTGATGGTCCGGCCAGGCTTGATGCAGACTGCTGAGGCCGCTCGGACACTGTCGATGACACCCGAGACCTTGGAGAAATGGGCCAGGCTCGGCATCGTGAAGCCGAAGGTCAGCAACGACGACGGCGTGATGTGGTGGGATCCGGAAGAGCTCCGGGACCAGGTCCTACGGATCGCACGGGGACAGGACTAGCCTCCGGCTGCGACCGGGCGGAGCTCCGGTCACGAGTGGAGCGACTTCACAGA
>JAKDNL010000948.1 GCA_030451825.1 Pseudonocardia sp.
CAGCACGAGCAGGGCCAGCACGAGCAGGGCCAGCACGAGCAGGGCCAGCACGAGCAGGGCCAGCACGAGCGGGAGCCGGGCGTGACCGCGAAGACGCCGCCAACGCTCGCTCCTGACCTGGTCGACGGGTTGCGTCGGCTCAAGTTGGCCGCGATGCGTCAACTCGCCCCCGAGCTCCTGGTCACCGCCAAGACCCAGCGCTGGGCCCCGGAGGAGCTGCTGCGCACCCTGATCGAGGCCGAGATCAGCGCCCGCGACGCCTCGAATGCCCGCAACCGGGCCAAGGCCGCCGCGTTCCCCGTCACCAAGACCCTCGACGAGTTCGACCGCACCGCCTCCAGCATCGCGCCCGCCACCCTGGACTACCTGTCCTCGCTGGAATGGATCACCGCCCGGGAGAACCTCTGCCTGGTCGGACCGGCCGGCACCGGCAAGTCCCACCTGCTCGTCGCCCTCGGGGTCGCCGCCGTCGAGGCCGGGCACCGGGTCCGCTACTTCACCGCCGCCGAGCTCGTCGAGGCCCTCTACCGCGGACTGGCCGACAACAGTGTCGGCCGGGTGATCGACACCCTGCTGCGCAACGACCTGATCATCTGTGACGAGGTCGGGTTCGCCCCGCTCGATGACACCGGCGCGCAACTGTTGTTCCGGTTCATCGCCGCCGCCTACGAACGCCGCGCCCTGGGCATCGCCAGCCACTGGCCCTTCGAGTCCTGGGGCCGGTTCCTCCCCGAACACACCACCGCGGTCAGCCTCCTCGACCGGCTCCTACACCACGCCAACGTCGTGGTCACCGACGGCGAGTCCTACCGCATGCGCGAAGCCCGAACGAAAGGAGCGGGCACCGTCACGAAACACCGCTGATCAACCCGAGGGGTGGGGACTCTTACCTGGCCACCAGCGGGGACCACAACTTGGCCGTTGACAGTACTCACAGAGCGTAGCTGGGTGTGGTCCGCAATGGCTCTAGGCAGTCGGGCCGGTGGCGGATCGGCTGGGAGGCCATTACCGATACGGGCCATCAGTAAGGAACGTGTCACCAGCCGCCACTCGGGCGGACCTGCTCGCGGCGGTGCGCCCGGCGGTCGGTAGCTTGCCGCCGTGCCCAAGGGGCTGGACCAAGACGAGCTGATCGAGCGGTGGACGCTGGTCGGTGAGGAGCTGGAGCGCTGCCGCACGAAGCGCGGCTGAGCGGGCTGGCGTTCGCGGTGTTGTGGAAGTTCTTCCTGCAGCACGCCCGCTTTCCCCGGGGGCGCTCCGAGGTGCCGGACGACGCGGTGGTCTTCGTCGCCCGCCAGCTGCAGCTCTCGGCCTCTGAGCTGGGGTTTCTACGACTGGTCAGGGCGCACGATCGAGCGGCACCGGGCGGAGGTACGCGCACTGCTCGGGTTCCGCGAGTGCTCGCTCACCGACCAGGACGCCGGAGTCGAGTGGCTGATTGAGCACGTCACCGTCGCCGAGCAGCGCCCTGATCAGGTGCGGGCGGAGCTGCTGGGGTGGATGCGTGGTGTTCGGGTGGAACCACCGACCGCGGGCCGGCAGGACCGGATGGTGCGCTCGGCGCTGGACCGCGGCGAGCGGACGCTGATCGATCGCGTCGGCGTTCGACTGCCGGCAG
>JAKDNL010000381.1 GCA_030451825.1 Pseudonocardia sp.
CGGGGGGGGGGGGGGCCCCCGCGCCCCGGGCCCTCGCCCCCCCGGGGGGGGCGGGGGGGGCCCGCCCCCCCTGACCCCCCGGGCCCCCCCCCCCGGCCGCAGTCTGCTACGCCGGCCGCACTGCGCTCACGACGCCTCCTGGATCCCGGCGGGGCTGTCGGGCACGCCGATGCCCAGCTGCAGCAGCAGCGTGCGGGCGTCGGCGCGGGCGTCGACCGGGTCGCCGTGCTCGTCGAGCAGGTCCCGCGCCCGGACCGAGCACAGCGGCGCGGGACCGGAGTCGGTGCGGATGTAGCAGTCGATGCGCAGCGAGCGCGTGTCGACCCGCCCGCGCCGGCCACGGTCGACACTGGCGCCGACGAGGATGCGTTCGTGCGCGGTGCTCATCCAGTCGGCGAGCGCGTCGCGCACGACGGGGTCGGGGTTCTGTGCGAGCAGCCGGCGAGCGGAGGCGAGTAGCGCGTCGTGGATGTGCTCGTAGAGCCGGCGACGGGTCATCGGGTCATCTCCTCGATCAGGGAGCGGAACGCGCCGGGGCCGACGCGGGCGAGCAGTTCCCGGGCGTCCTCGCCCGGGTCGGGCATGAGCACGTGCGGGGCCAGGCCGGCCGTGCGCAGTGTGGCCAGCGCGGCCAGGCCGGGGTCGTCGTGGTCGGGGATGACCACGGTGTGCGGGTAGTCGGCGAGCACCGCGCGCAACGGGCGCACCTGCACCGACGCGGCCCCGCCGGCCCAGGTGGTGGCGTACCAGCCGGCGCGCATGAGCGCGTCGACGCTGGACTCGGACTCGACGAGCAGGACGGGCTCGCCCATCGCCACGGCCTTGCCGACCTCGGCGGCCATGTAGGCGGGCAGGGCGGCGGTCGGGGTGCCGAGCAGACCGGGCACGCGCAACCCGTCGGGGTTGCGGCACTCCCAGGACAGCTCCTTGGCGCCGGTGACGGGGTGGCGGTGCCGGATCAGCCACCAGCGGTCACCGTAGGGGTGTTCGGACTCGAACCGGTACCCCCGCCCGCCGGGGTGCCCGGACCCGCGCATGTCCAGCGGCGGGAACGTGAGGCCACCGCAGAACATCCGGGCGAAGCGCACCGGGGTCGTGGTGGCCGGCTTGAACAGCCGGGCCATCGGGCACCGGAGCGCGGCGAGGACCTTCCGCGTGTCGCACCCGGCGTGGCAGTGGAGCAGCACCCGCCCGTCCTCGCCGCGCCCGACCGACAGGGACGGCGCGCCGTCACCGTGCCCGGGGCACTGCCGGACCCGCTTCCCGATCGGGCCGGACCCCACGGCGTCGAGCAGGGCCACGAACCAGCCGTGCGCGTCGAGCCGGGCGGGGGCGTGAGCGGTCACCGGCCGGCCCCCGCGCACCGACAGGGTCGCAAGGGTCGCAGAATGAGCCGGTCTCTCTCTACACCCCTTACCCCCCTCAACGGCTGCATATGGATGTAAGAGAGATGGGGCGTTCTTGCGACCCTTGCGACCCTATCGGCCACCTGAACGGAGTAACCCCAGGTCAGGGCAGGTGCGAAACAGGGTCGCAGAGCCCTTTTCGCTGCGACCCTAGGGTCGCACGCTGCGACCCTTGCGACCCTGTTTGCGACCCTTGCGACCCTGCTTGCGACACCCTCCATTCGGGTGAACGCGGGCGTCCTCGCGCTCATGCCGCCGCCGCCTCGAGGTGCAGGCGGACGTACTTGGTGCCGTTGCTCTTGGTGCGCTCGACGGCGATCCCGTGGGCCTGCCGCAGCGCCGGCTCGATCCGCGTCAGCGCGGCCGAGAGGATCTTCGGGGTACGCGGCCACCCCTTCTCGGTGCCGCGCCCCGTCCGCCACGGGTCGGCGTCCGCGCGGGCCTTGTCGAGCAGCTCCAGCAGCTCGCCGGCCGTGACCCGCCGGGGCGGCATCTTCACGCCACCGTGCACCGGGTCCGGGGTCAGCAGCTCGACGACGGCCAGCGCGAGCGGGGAGGCGTCCACGACGTCGGCGGCCAGGTCCTGCGCGTCGACGGCGAGCCGCTTCTCCCCGGTCGTGCCGAGCACCTGGTCGACACAGCGCACGGCGATGGCGAAATCGCCCATGCGGTGCGCCAGGCCGGCCTTGTCGATGCCGGGCCACGCGGCCAGCACCTGCACGGCCAGCCACAGCAGCCCACGCATCACCTGCGGCCGGATGGCTTCCTGCCGCGCGGACAGCTCGGACTCGGCGAGCCGGCTGCCCTCGTTGAGCGGGGTCAGCTCCACTTTCACCATCCGCGACGCGAGATCCCCGCGTAGCGCGCCCGGGTCGATCGTGGTCAACCACACCGGCACGTGCAGGTTGCTCACGTGCGATGCGTCGTCGGTGTACAGCTGCCGCGATGCCGCCTCACCGCCCGTGGCGACCCGGCACAGCATGTCCGAGGACTCCGCGTCGAGGCCCGACAGGTTGTCGACCAGCACCGCGCGGGAGTGCGCCACGGCGGCCTTCCACTCCCGCTCGTCGGCCGGGAGGCTCCGGCCCCGGGCGCCTGTCGTTGGGTCCACATAGGACAGCAGGTAGCGGCCGGTGCTGGTCTTGCCGCTGTCCTGCGGCCCGGTGAGGGTGACGACCGGCTGCGGGGTGTCGGTCATCCACGCGGTGAGCATCAGCGCGAGCACCAGCGGGCGGTCGTCGACGGCGACGGGCACCAGCTCCCACAGCGGCGCGAGATCGAGCGCCGTCCCGGGGTCGGTCGTCCACGGCATCGGGGCGGGCACTGCGGCGCGCCGGAACGCCACGGGCGCGTCCACGGCCCGGAGCCCGGTGGCGTCGACCCGTAGCACGGTGTCGCGCTCGTCGCAGGTGTCGAGGTAGAACACGCCGCCGGGCCGGTCCCAGTGCGCCCGGAGCGGGACCGGCCGCACGGGCGCGTCGTCGAACATCGCGAGCGCGTAGGCGCTGCACTCGGCCACGCCGGTGGTGGAGGGCCACTTGCCCTCGGTGTCGAGGAACATCCGGGACACCGACCGGATCAGCGGGGACGACCGGGGGTCGTGCTGGACGGCCCGCCCGGGTTCCACGACGGGCACGCCGAACATGCGGCCATCGGTGGAGCGCGTCAGCGTGAAGTGGTCGTCGAGCAGGCCCCGCATGATCTGGCCGGCGGTCGGGCCCCGGCCCTCGCTTTCCGGGGTATCGTCGTCGTGGTCGTTGTGCTGCTGTGAAGCCGCCCGGTTGGTCCCCGGGCGGCTTTCTTCTGCGCTCATGCCGCGTCGCCACCCGTCCACGGCCCGGACTGGGCGGCCCTGCGCTTGCGGGCCCTCGACGATGCGAGCGCGATCCGCTGCATGTGGGCGCGCTGCGCGTTCTTCGCTCGGCGGGCACGCTCGGCGGGCGGCAAGGTGCCGTCCGGGTCGACCTCGCGCTCGAACTTGTCGGCGAAGCCCCGACGCAGGATCGCGCCCTGCCGGGCGGGGTCCTCGCGGGACCATCGGGCGTTCGCGGCGATGCGAGCGCGCAAGGTGCGCTGCTCAGGGGTCAGGCTCATCGGGCACTCCAGGGCACGACTCGGTGAGTCGCGGCTGAAGCCCGGCCGCCCGCTGCGCGCCCGGGGTCCGGGGCGAGGGATCGCCATCCCTGCACCCGGGAGGGTGCCCGTACCGTGCCCGACTGCTGGTCTCGTCGGCACCCGGCGGGCGCTTGCGTGACTGCTGACCCTGGACGTTCAGGGGTGGAGGCATCCCCTGGCCGCAGCCACTCGCAAGATCCACCATAGCAATCCGCACGGCTCATCGCGCGTTGCCCTCGTCGTTGAGCGCGGCGGCCATGTCGTCGGCGGTGATGCCGAGGTGACCGGCGTGCTGCATGACCAGGCGCGACGCGGTGGGCAGCGACACCGGCGGGGCCGTGTCGGACTCGGCGCAACGCGGGCACAGCGTCAGGCACGCCACGCCGAGCGGGCCGAGCAGGGCGGTAGTGACGACCAGGTCGTCACGCTCGGCGCCGCAGCTCTCGCAGCGGTGCCCGAGCGGGCAGCGGCTCACGTCGTCGAGGTCGAGCGGGGTACGTTCGGGCACGGGTCGCCTCCATGGGGCGATCAAGGCCCCGGACTTGGAGGTTCCAGCTCCGTCCGGGGCCGCCTACATGGTCGACTCGACAGCGTCTGATCTGTCGAGCGCCGTTCGGCGGTGACCGGGTGTTTCCCCAGGTAGCAATGCGTCCACTGTGGACTGACTACGGATCAGAAGGTTGGGGGTTCGAATCCCTTCGGGCGCACAAACACCCTCTGACCTGGGGTAACACCGGCACCGCCGGAGCGGTAGAGCTAGCATAGCGTCCATGCACGGTCTAAGCTAGTCGGGTGTCGGATGACAACAGCACGCTCCTGCGGTCCTTCGAGCGGACGCTGCGCCAGGCGAACCGGTCCCCCCGCACCATCCAGTCGTACCGGGAGGCGGCCGAGCTGCTGGCCGCGTACTGCGACGGCCGGCCGCTGGTCGAGCTGACCCGCGACGACGTCGGCGCGTTCATCGCCGACCAGCTCGACCGGCACAAGCCGACCACGGCGGCCGTGCGGTTCCGGGCCCTGCGCCGGTTCTACAACTGGGCCGTGGAGGAGGAGGTGCTGGACCGCTCGCCGATGGCGCGCATGACCGAGCCGGCGGTGCCCGAGCAGCCGGTGCCGGTGCTCACCGACGCCGAGCTGGCCGCGCTGCTCACCGCCACCGCCGGCAAGGGGTTCGAGCAGCGCCGCGATCACGCCATGATCCGGCTGTTCCTCGACACCGGGGTACGACTCGGCGAGATGGCCGGCCTCGCGCTCGACGACGTCGACCTGGACGCCCACGACGTGATCCACGTCCTCGGGAAGGGGTCGCGCGGGCGGGCGGTGCCGTTCGGCGCGAAGACCGGGACCGCGCTGGACCGCTACCTGCGCGAGCGGCGCGGGCACCCGCGTCAGGCCCTGCCCAACCTGTGGGTCGGCGCGCGCGGGGCGATGACCGACAGCGGGATAGCGCAGATGCTCCAGCGGCGCGCCGAGCAGACCGGGGTCACCGACCTGCACCCGCACCGGTTCCGGCACACCTTCGCCCACCACTGGAAGCGCGCCGGGGGCGGCGAGGACGACCTCATGCGCCTGACCGGGTGGCGCTCCCGGGCGATGCTCGGCCGCTACGGCGCCTCGGCCGCCGACGAGCGCGCCCGCGACGCACACCGCCGGCTCAGCCCCGGTGACCGGATCTGACCTGACCGAGCACCTGACCGAGTCAGGAAACCTGACCCGCCGGTCAGGTCCTCGGTAACGATGCTGACCTGCGGGAACACCCGAACCTGACCGAGATCGCAGACGACGAGACCCCCCGGGTGAGCACCCCCCGGGGGGTCTCGCGTGCTCGGTGTGCCGAGCGGTCAGGCGGCCGGCGGGATCAGGTCCACCAGCACGACGCCGGTCGGCTCGTCGATGGCGAGCGTCACGGCCTCCTCCATCAGGGACGTGATCTTGTTGGACTTGAGCTGCGACACCGCGTCGATCAGCACCCGGGGTGCCATGCCCACCACGAACCGGGACGACGCGGCGAGCGCGGCGACGATGGCGGTACCGGCGGTGACGGCCGAGGTCGGGTAGACCGTCGCGCCGTGCAGGGTCAGGCGCAGCGCCGAGTCCGGGGTGGTCCCGTTGAGGCCCTGCGTGGTGTCCGCCGGGAAGATCAGCGGCAGGTCCGCCGGGTTCACGAGGATGATGTCCGGCGGCGCGGCGACGTCGCTGGACAGCACCAGCCCGCACCCGGCCAGCAGCGAGTCGGAGTAGGCCGGGGTGGTGGCGGTGGTGCCGACGTAGGTCTGCGACCCGACCACGGCGTTGAGCTGCGCCACGAGCAGCACATCCTCGCGCTTGGCCACCAGCGCGGCGTGCTTGGCCCGCAGTCGCGCCTCGAACGAGGGCATGGACAGGGTGGCCTGCCGGGTGAAGTCGGTCCACACCGCGATGACCTGCGGCGTGGCCGAGCCGGCGGTGACGGCCGCGTACTCCGGCTTGGTGGCGCCCTCGGCGACGACGTCGGCGGTGCCGGCGGCGAACACCGGGAACGCCAGGCCCTCGACGCCCTGGACCCGCTCGACGGGCAGCGGCACGGCCGTGGAGATCCGGCGCGGCTCCCGCAGCGCCCGCCCGCCGGTCCCGACGCTCACCCCGACACCGACCGTCGCGGTGGTGAGCGCGGCCCGGTGGTGGATGTCGGGCTGATCCACGGTCCAGCGGTGCGCGGTCTGCTTGTCGAGCGAGCGGAACATCTCGGCGACCTGATCCGGGGACGGCATCAGGTTGGGGACCGGCTCGCCGCCGCCGAGCTGCGCGTAGGCGTCCGGGCCGCCGTAGCCCAGGCTCTGCGCGGCATCGCCGTCGACCTGCGCGGCCAGCGACCGCACGGCGTCGGCCCGGGTCTGCTCCTCGGTCATGTGCTCGATCGCGGCGGCGAGGTCGCGGGCCTCGGTCGAGGTGCGGGTGATCGTCGCCAGCTCGTCGTCGGTGAGGTCGCGGTGCTCGTCACCGGCGCGGGTCTGGAAGGTCTGGATCTCCGCGCGGATCGCGTCGTAGCGCTTCCTCGCGGCAGTCAGGTACGGGTTGGTCATGGCGTTCTCCGGTGCGGGGTGATTCCAGCGGGGGACCGCCGCAACGGGGGAGGGCACTCGACCCCGATCAAGCGGCACGCACCCCCGGAGATCACTCGACGGACGCGCTGCACACATGATCTCACGCGGGCCCGCCGGAACCTAGGCCCCAGGTAGGGCCTGTCTAGGGCGTACGCATGGCATGCGCAGGCCAAACCGTACGACCGTACGGTTACACGCCCTAACTGACGCGCCAGCAGACCCCGGACCGGCC
>JAKDNL010000949.1 GCA_030451825.1 Pseudonocardia sp.
CCGTTGCCGGTGCGGCACTCCTCGAGCGCCCAGCGGGTGACGGCCAGGCAGGCCAGCACGTCGTTACCGTCGACGCGGACGCCGGGGAAGCCGTAGCCGCGGGCGCGCTGGTAGAGCGGGACCCGCGTCTGGCGCGAGAGCGGTACCGAGATCGCCCACTGGTTGTTCTGGCAGAAGAACACCAGCGGCGCGTCGTAGGCCGCGGCCCAGACGAATCCCTCGTGCACGTCGCCCTGGCTGGTGGCCCCGTCGCCGAAGTAGCAGATCGTCGCCTCGCCGGTCTCCGGGTCGCCCACCCGGGACTCGAAACGCTGGCCCATCGCGTAGCCGGTGGCGTTCAGGCACTGGTTGCCGATGACGATCGTGTACGGGTGGAAGCCGGTGGCCGCGGAGTCCCAGCCGCCGTGGTCGGTGCCGCGGAAGATGCCGAGCAGCTCGGTCGGGTCGATGCCGCGGCACCAGGCGACGCCGTGCTCGCGATAACTGGGGAACGCCATGTCCTGGCGGCGCAGCGCCCGTCCGGAGCCGACCTGGGCGGCCTCCTGGCCGAGCAGCGGGACCCAGATCCCGAGCTCGCCCTGGCGCTGCAGGGCGTTGCCCTCCCGGTCGGCGCGGCGGACCAGGACCATGTCCCGGTAGAGCGCCTTTAGCTCCTCGGCGCCGACGTCGGCGGTGTAGGAGTCGAAGCGCCGGTCAACCGTGCGCTCGCCCTCCGGGGTGAGCAGCTGGACCAGCTCCGGCCCGCCCTCGTCGATGCCCTTGAGGCCGGCGACGACCTGGTCGCGGCTGGGCCGCGACCTCGGATCGGTCGGTACCCATGCCTGCGGTTCCTCCACGGCGACTCCTCCTGGCTCGGCCCGGACCGCGGTGGCGGCGGGTCGTCCGGCCGGGGTGTCCGGACCGGTGGATCCGGCGGCCCCGGGACGGCGGTGCGCGTCACCACCGATCCTGGCACGGGATCGCCCGGACGGACATCACTGTGCCGCTCACCCCCCGGACCCACGGACGGCACCCCCGTCGCAACCCGTGCCCCGGACGCGCCGTTCACCGGAACCCGGCCGGGTGCAGGCACCGCCGGGGTGGAGGTGTGGGTCAGTAGCGCGGCGGCTGCTGTCCGGCCTGCCCGGGCTGCGACGGCGGCGGATAGCCCTCGGTGCTGCCGTAGGAGCCCGAGCCGTTGTCGGTGACCGGCGGGTTGCCGGCCGCCGGACGTCCCGGTGCGGGCGGCGTGGTGCCGGGGGCGCCGTAGCCGTAGCCCGGCTGCGGGATGCCGGCCACGTCCTTGGCCTTGCGGGTGGCGCCGGAGATCTGGTTCGTGTACTTGCCCTTGGTCTGCTTGTCCACGAACTGGGCCGCCTTGTCCAGGGCCTTACCGGCCTGGTCCGGGTGGCTACGGGCGTAGCGGCGGGCCATCTCGGCGGCACCAGCCAGGGCGGTGAGTCTGCGGATCAGGGCCATCGGTCGTCCTCCGTCGTGCTGCCGGTGCGGGTCGTCGGTGCTCCGAACCCGTGTGTAAGACCACACTATTTCAACGTCCGGGCCCCGGCCGCGAGTTCCCCCACCCCAGGCGCCCCACACATCCCATCCGGGAGTTGGACGAGCGCTCCGCTCGC
>JAKDNL010000382.1 GCA_030451825.1 Pseudonocardia sp.
CGGCGACG
Organism: Pseudonocardia sp.; assembly: GCA_030451825.1. Lineage (GTDB taxonomy): Bacteria > Actinomycetota > Actinomycetes > Mycobacteriales > Pseudonocardiaceae > Pseudonocardia. The sequence continues at coordinate 9 of JAKDNL010000382.1, forward strand.
CGCGCCATCACGGCGCCCGAGGCGGCGATCCCGGCGCGGGGGGTCGGGAACCCTGGGACGTTCACCAGCAGCGCGGCGACCATCTCCAGGTCGTTCCCGATGACACGCCAGTCCCCCGACGGGGGGCTCGCCATCGCCGCCCGCATCTGGTCGGGGGTCGTGCCGGGCCGGGCGGCTCCGGCGACGGCGACGCCGTGCTCGTCGTCCCAGGCGACGACGTCAGCGACGGCGGCAGCGGTGTTGTCGTAGTGCGCGGTCGCCGCCTCCGCCGACGCGTCGAGGGAGGCGTGGCCGGCGCCCATCGTGATCCGGCCGGTCGCGACCAGGGTGTCGTCGTCGCAGCGGACCTGACCGGTGTGGTACCAGCGGTACCGGCTTGGGGAGCGGGGCGCGGTGCGGTGCCCGGGCAAACCGATGTGGGGGATGGCGCGGTCGGCGATGTGCCCGTACACCTGCCCGTCCGCGGTGAACGTGAGCGGTGTCGGCCCGTCGAACGGGCGCTGCGCGAACCAGGCGGCGGGTGGGGCGGCGGGGATCGCTGCGGCGACCATGGCGGGGAACCGCCACGCCCCGTCCGTGCCGCGCTCCGCCGACAGTTCCGTCACGGACGCTTTCAGCCCCTTCGGCTTGTCGATGCCGCCGCCGAGGGCGCCGTAGTCCTTCACGTCGAGGCCCCGTTTCCCCATCTCCGCGGCCACGGACATCCGGCCGCGGACGACGGCCGGGTCGTCACTCTTGGACGAGTACACGAACGCGGTCAGCTTCTTCAGGTCGTCGTCGTTCATCGCCGTGAGCTGCTTCGCCTGCCCCGATGAGGAGCCGTGGAGGAGTTCGTCGTAGTTCTTCGAGGCGCCCTTGTCCTGCTGCGCCTTCGCCCCGGCTTCGTCGCGGGCTTTCCCGACGGGTACCCACTGGCCGGCGGTCGGGCCGCCCTCCTCCCGGGGGTGGGCCTCCTCGTCCCAGTAGGAGTCGGGGACGGTGGAGCCGTCCTCCGCGGTCGCGGCGGTCATCGGCTCGGTCATCGCAGCTCCCGGTTGGTGATGTGTTCGCGGCGGAGCCGGTCCAGTTCGGCGGCGGTGTCGCGGTCGCGTTGGGCGTGGGTGCGGCCGTCGGGCAGGGTGCCGCGGCCGGGGTGGAGGTCGTCGTCCTCCGCCAGGAGCCGCGTGTCCCGCATCGCGGGGGTCTCCTCCAACGTGAGTTCGTCCCGCAGCTCCGACGTCGTAGGGGTGGCCCACACCATCTCGATGGAGCAGAGGCAGCCGGGATGGTCGCCGGGGTGGAAGTACGGGCCCAGCCAGGCGTCGGCCCCGGTGGCCAGGGCGGGGTCGTCGAAGCCGTCGAACCGTCGGCCGTCGAGGGCGCGGTGTGGCAGGAACGGGCTCCTGCGGGGCGGCCCGTAGTAGCCCCAGATCCAGCCGAGTTTCTCCCCGCCGCCCACGGTGATGGCGTCGGCGACGGTCTGCCCGGTCCCGGGCCCGGTCTGCGGGGCCGGGGCCTGCCCGGGCGCTACGACGGTGCGGCCGGTGTCGTCGATACCGGGCTCGGTTTCGTCCTGCCCGCCGACGATGGTGAGGGCGCCGCGGACGATCGACGTCGGGACCGGTGAGGCCTCGACGTCGGGGGCCTCCCCGGTGATGGCGTCGCGGGGGGCGTCGCCGTACAGGACGTCGGTGATGTGCCGTTCCAGGCGGCCCCGGAGCCACGCCCAGGCCCGACCCGCCCGGCCGACGATCGCGTCCTCGACCGGGGCGGCGGCCTTCTTCCCGACCATGCCTGCGACGACGGCGGCGGCCTGCCGGGCGGCGTGCGTGACCTCCCGGAGGAAGCGGCGCCCGAAGTCTTCGACGGCGCCGTCGACCAGCTCGACGTCGGTGACGTCGCCCTGCACCGTCCGGCCGGCCGCGGCGCACACCGTCACGGGGTCGCAGCCCTTCGGGAAGGAGGCGGCCAGCAGCGGGTCCTTCTGCGCCCTACCGCGGACCCGGTTCGCGGCCTTCTCCACGGCCCGCCCGATCGTGGCTTCGGCGTGCGCGATCAACCGGTCCGTCAGGGCGCGGTCGATCTCGGCGAGTTTCCGGCACGCCTCCTCATCGACCCGATACCGGGCCGGGACGGCGGCGGTCAGCGGAGACCGGTACGTCTTCACGGCCCGCTTCAGCGCGGACCAAGGGGTTTTGCGGCACTCCCGCCGTAGGGCCGGGTTCTTCGCGGCGTGGTCGGGTTCCCACCAGGCGGCCTGCTCGCTGTAGTCGTCGTCGGGGTTCTTCGTGACCCGCTTGCCGGCCAGGTCGAGGGCCTTCTCCTCCGGGATCACGATGACGTGCCCCTGGTAGACGCCGTCGGGGCTGGTCCAGGTGTGGAGGACCGCGCCGCCGTCGGGGAAGGGCTGCCCGACTTCCTCGGCCCATTCCCGCATGCCGCCGTGCAGCGACGTCTCGTCGCCGTCCTCGATGTGCCCGCCCGGGAACTCCCACGCCCCCGCGGCCGGGTCCTGCTCGTCGTCGAGGCCGCGTTGCAGCATGAGGACGCGGCCGGTGTCGGCGGCCATCAACGCCACCCCGGCCACGCTGGGGCCTTGCGGGTCGTCGCGGGGGCCCTTCGCTGCCGCGGCGATCGCCTTCGGCGGCTTCGGCGGTGCGGGCGTGGCGCCACCGGGGCTGTCCGGCGGGCCGGTCGGGGTGGCGTCGATCGTCTTCGGGTGGATCTCCCCCAAAATCCGGGAGATGTCCCGCTCCGTCGGCATCTGCCCCGCCAACAGCTTCACCAGGATCGGCACCGACGCCGGGGAGAGCCGTTCCCGGTCGACGGCGCGGCGCAGCATCTCCAAGTTCGAGGGGGCGTCGTCCTCGGTGAAGCCAAGCTCCCTGCGCATCGACGCATCCGACAGGACCCCGGCCTCGTGGCCGTCCTTCGTGGCCTGGTCCCGGTTCGGGTTCTGCACCAACTCCGAGCTGTCGAACCACAGACAGACCCGGTTCCGCTGCTCCAGCGGGACACCCATCGCCTTCAGCGCGGGCCGAAAATACGCGGCCGTCAACGCGTCCACCATGCGTTCCGCGCGGGGCTCAATATGGGACTTGACCATGGTCGCGTCGACCATCGCCCCGGTGTTGCCGGTGAAGTACGTGGTGCCGCGGCGGCGCGCGAACCAGGTGTGGTTGTCGGTCGTCGGGCACCACACGACACCGGTGTAAGCCTCGGGACCGACCGTCGCGGTACCGCCGGTGCGCTTCGAGGCGGCGGCCTTCGGGTTGACGCGGGCCCGCCGGTGAGGCGACACCCAGTGCCCGTCGCTGCTCATCCCCCGGGTCACTGCACGGCCGGACAGGATCAGGGCCAGCTCGTACCCCTCGAGCGCGGCCGGGTCGCGCTGCCACATGTCGAGCCGGTCGCCCGATCGGTAGTGCCAGCCGTCGCCCTGAGCGGACACGTCGATGAACAGCTCGAGCTGCGCCGACGTGAGGGCCCGCACGAACTCGCGGGACACGATCTTGTCGGGTGCTGCGGCGCGAAGCGGCTCGGACGCGGCGCGGCTGAGGTAGAACACGGTGATCGGGCCGCCGTGCGAGGTGCGGTTGCTCTGGATGTGCTCGCGCCACCGTGGGGTGTCGCCGCCGCGCAGGGATTCGCTCGCGGGCCCGTATAGGCGGGTGAGGCTGGCGCGGATGCGGTCGACCCGTTCGGGGTTCGCGGTGTGCGACTGGGCGATGCACACGGCCTGGCCGCGCACGCTGCCTTCAGTCCAGTACCAGCCGACCAGCTCGACCAGGTCGTCGTCGTACTTCGCCGTGACCGGGAGATCGGTGTTGGGCGCGCAGGTCGGGATGTTGTCCGCGTGCCGCATGGTCTGCGATGTCGTCCACTCGCGTCGTTCGTGGCGTCCGTCGACGATCTCGCCGTCCACGTTGCGGTTGCGGCCGCCGCGCTGGGAGATGACGGCCCACCGGTGGTCCGGCGTGGTCAGCGACGAGTGGCCGCGCGTCTCCATGCCGATCATCGGCTCGTCGACTACGTCGGCCCGGTAGATGTCGCGGACCGGCTGCCACTCGGACAGGCCGGTGTCGTGGTTGAGCGTCAGCACGGTGTCGCCGATGTTGAGTCGCTCCTGCGTCATCCAGCCCTGCGCGGTGAGCACCTCGGTCTGCTCGTCGACGCACCAGTGGTTCGTGTCCCCGATGCCCTTCACGATCTCCGGGGGCAGGTTGATGCCGCGGGCGAAGCGTTGCACGAGGTTCTCGTAGCGGTCGTCGAGGTCCTTCGGGTCCTCCCCGTGGAGGTCGACGGTCCCGATGACGTTCGCGGTCGGGGTGTCGCCGAGCATGCCGGGGCCGCGGATGAGGATGGGGACGACGGCGGACGGGTCGGACTCGTCCCGGATCGGGGCCAGCATCGCCTCGGTGAGGCCAGCGAGGAACGGGTCACCGTCCTCGTCGACGTCCTCGGCGTCCCCGGCCCGGGACAGGGACAGTTCGTCGGGGATGAACAGGGCCTTCCCCGAGCTGATCCGGGACCGGTCGTGCGCCCTCCCGCGGCGGGCGAGGAGCACCATCCCCTCCAGCGTGCCGAGAAGGGACGCGGTGGCGGCGTCGGGCCAGTCGTAGTAGCGGGGGTGCGGGTTCCACAGCCGGAGCAGCTCGCACTCCTCCGGCCGTAGCTCCCTCGTGGCGACGGGGCCCTGCCCGGGTTCGATGAGGCGGGCACCGCCCTGCGTGATCTGCACTTCGGAGACGGAACGGATCGTCCACTGCTCCCCCTCGTCCCCCGGCTCACCCAGGAGGAAGCACTCCCCGGCGAACTCCAGGTTCTCGCCCATGCGGGAGAGGAGGTTGGAGCCGTGACGGTCCAGGTCGAGGCGGGCGACGGCGGCGGCTGCGGCCTGCCGTGTCGCCTCCGTGACAGCGGGGGCGGCCGTGACTTCCGCCGGGATCGCGTCGTGCGCGAGCGGCACCGGCTGCTGCCCGCGGGGCCGGTTCTCGGCGGGGAACACGCGGAGCCGGCCGAGCGCGGACGTCACGAAGTCACCAGCGAAGCGGAGTTCCGGGACCTCGTCGCGGTAGTCCCAGGCGGCGGTCTGCCATTCGTGACGGCGGGTGTGGACGAGCTGCGGCGACGTCAGGTTGACGCGCATCCCCGCCGCCGTCAGCGGCCGACGCCGTACCGGCTCGTCGGGGGCGGGTTGGGGTCCGGCGGCGATACGGCCCCACCGGTCGAGGAGCCCCATCTAGCCGACCTGCCGGTCGGCGAGCTCACCGACGAGTTGCCCGACGGCGAGGGGCAGGAGCAGCGGCGTGACGTCACGGCGTGACACGGCGCGGACCGTGACGATGAGCGCGGCGGCCCAGGGGGCGACGCACCACGGGCACGTGACGCCGTGCGTCCAGCCGGGGGCGTGACGGTCCAGCCAGTGCGTGACGTGGGCGCGTGACGCGACCGCGGGCGGCCACGTGTCGTGCGTGACGAGGCGCGTGACGCGGGCCGCGGCGAGTGTGTCGACGGCGAGCGTGACGGGGTCGCGGTACCACCGCCGGGCGGGCATGGTCGGCACGGTATGGCCCGTGTGGCCGTGTGGCCTGCGGGTTCCCGGGGGCCGCGTGACACTGTCACGCGTCACGCGTGACAGGTCACGCTGTCACGCGTGACAGGTTCAGCGGCGGCGTGCGCCCTTCCGCGCCATCCGGGACCGGCCGGCGCGGGTACGGCCCGCGTTCGCGATCCGCGCCGCTTTCGACTTCGACATGCCCTTCCGGCGCAACGCCCGGTACGCCCGCTGCCGCGTCCGGTACACGAAGCCGTACCTACCGCCCCGCGCCGACACCATCACGCCACGCCCTCGCACGCGAGCTGCGCTGCGCACCCCACACACGTGACGAGCCACATCCCGGGCCCGTCGGCGACGACCGAGTAGAAGTCGTCGATGTCGGCGAGGCAACGCCAGCACCGTTCATCCCCGGCGGCCGGGTACAGGCCAGCGTCCTCGACGGTCACTCCTGCCCCTTCCGGATGTGTTTCGCCGCCGCCCGGCGGGCGTCCCGGTCATGGCGGGGATCGGAGCCCGTCCAGCGGGCCACCCTCACGTCGCGGGCGGCGGCGACCGCCGCCAACGCGACGGCCCCGCCGATGACGGTGACCGTGATGATCGCGATCGTGCTCATGTGGGGAGCGCTCCCATCCGCATCGGGGTGAACGGGGAGAACCGCTTCAAGGGGTGGTGGCAGCCGCACCCCGACCCGGCCTCAACCTGGTAGCCGCCAGCCGGGGTGACGAGATACCAGGCCTGTCTCGGAGAGCGGATCGTGGACTGGTCGAGGTGGAGGTGCTCGTTCACGAGGGGTTCCCCGGGGTGGAGCCACACCATCAGCCGGGCGGGCTGGCCCCCTTGGGGGCAGGTGATGACGGTGCGTGCATCCTTCACGGCGCCGCCGTCGGGTGCGGTGACGCGGGTCGGGAACCGGTTGTGCGCCACGATCGGCGTGTCGTTCACGACGCGGCCCGGTGCGGGTTCCGGCGGTCGGTGGTGTGCCAGCGGGACTCCCCGATAACGTCGGCGACCCGGTCGAAGAACACCTCGCCTTCAGCGGCGCAGGCGGCAGCGCCCTGGTAGGTGGTGGGGAGCCCGAGCGCGGCCCGGCGCGCGATGACGGGGCCGATGACGCTGGCGGCCCGGTAGCGTTTCCCGCCCGGGGACAGCCACGCCCCATCGGGGAGGGGAAGCCACTCGGCGGGGTGCACGACGTCGGGCCGTGCGGCTGCCGTCTTGGACCAGTTGATGCCTTCCCGGGGGCCGGTGCGGG
>JAKDNL010000950.1 GCA_030451825.1 Pseudonocardia sp.
ACGAGGTGTACTACGACCAGGTCGCGCAGGTCGTGATGCCGTCCTGGCACCGCGGCCGGGTGGTCCTGGTCGGTGACGCCGGCTATGCGGTGTCGCTGCTCGCCGGGCAGGGCGCGTCGCTGGGCGTCGCGGGCGCGTTCGTGCTCGCCGACCAGCTGCAGCGTTCGGCGACCGTCGACTCCGCACTGGCCGGGTACGAGCGCCTGTGGCGCCCCGTGGCCGAGGAGAAGCAGCAGGTGGCCCGCAGCGCCGTGCGCTGGTTCCTGCCGCACGGACGGGTCGAGCTCTGGGTCCGGCGGGGAATGCTCGCGCTGTCCGGCGTGCCCGGACTGGACCGGGTGATCGGCGGCGCGCTGGCCGGGAAGACCTCGACGGTCGTCACGGAGCTGCGCCGGCAGCAGGAGAGCCCGGCCCTGCCCGGCGGGCTCAGGTCGTGACCCGCCCGCGGCGATGAAGCGGTCGCGGGTGACCGCCCCGGACGGGTTCACAGATCACCGCATCGGCCGTGGCAGCCGCCTCAGGATGTCGCGGCGGCGGACGGGAACTGCGGTGCCCGCTTCTCGCGTAGCGCGGCGACACCCTCGACGACGTCCGGGCCCATGAAGCAGAGCATCTCGTAGGCGGCGGAGGCGTCGAAGGTCGGTCCGGCGGTGCGCAGCCAGCTGTTCAGTGAGCGCTTGGTCAGCCGGATGGCCTGCTGGGAGCCGGTGGCCAGGGTCTGCGCGACCCGCTGCGACTCCTCGAGCACCTGGTCGCGTGGCAGCGCCTTGGCGACCATGCCGAGGCGCTCGGCCTCGGCGCCGGTGACCATCTCGCCGGTGAGCAGGTAGTAGCGGGCCTTGGCCATGCCGGCCAGCAGCGGCCAGATGATCGCGGCGTGGTCGCCGGCGGAGACTCCGAGTTTGACGTGGCCGTCGCCCAGCTTGGCGTCCTCGGCGCAGATGGCGATGTCGGCCAGCAGCGCGACGACGACACCGGCGCCGACGGCGACCCCGTTGATCGCCGAGACGATCGGCTTCTCGCAGTTGATGATGTTGTAGACGAGGTCCGACATCTCGGTGAGCATGTGCGAGACGCGCTCGTGGTCGCCGGCCAGACGCTCGACCATCTCCAGGTCACCGCCGGCGGAGAAGGCCTTGCCGGCTCCGGTGATCACCGCGACCCGGGTCTGGGGGTCGGCGGAGACATCGTTCCACACCCGCGCCAGCTCGCCGTGCAGCTGCTCGTCGGCGGCGTTGTACTTGTCCGGGCGGTTGATCGTGATCAGCAGTACACCGTTGTCCTGGCGCTCGAAGGCCAGCTGGTGGTAGTCGGCGAAGTTCATGGTGGTGCTCCTCTCGGACCAGGTGTGTCCTGGTCAGGGTGTCGAACAGGTCAGGGGGATTCGAACAGGTTCTCGGCGACGTCGGTCCCCGCCTGGGCGGTGGCCTTGTAGTGGATCTTATTGCCGGTGGCGGTGAGCGACGGTCGGTGCGGACGATGTAGGCCACCACCCGGCGGCCCCATCGTTCGTCGGGCACCCCGACGACCAGGGAGTCTGCGATGTCCGGGTGCTCGTTGAGGGCCTCCTCGACCTGCACCGGGTGCACGTTCTCGCCGCCGGAGACCAGCA
>JAKDNL010000951.1 GCA_030451825.1 Pseudonocardia sp.
CGGGGGGCAGGGGGGGGGCGGTCGGGGGGGTGGGGGGGGGCCGGCCGGCGTGGGCCCGGGCCTGCTGGACGTACTGCGGCTCCACGGTGCGGCCGTCGGCGAGGGGGGTGGGGTCGAACGTCTGCCAGCCGTAGCCGGGGAACCAGGCCTCCACCCAGGCGTGCGCGTCGTTCGTGGTCACGGTGCGCCCGTCCGGGCCGGGGGTGCCCGCGGTGAACCCGACGGCGACCCGGGCCGGCACGTCGACCGCGCGCAGCATCACCGCCATCGCCGAGGCGAACTGCTCGCAGTAGCCGGTCCGGCCGCGGGTCAGGAAGTCCACCAGGGCGTCGCCGCCACCACCGGGCGCGGTCGCCAAGCTGTAGCGGAACGAGCTGCCCGGGCCGGAGAAGTACTCGTTGAGCGCCATCGCCCGGTCGAACGGCGTGGTGGCCTGCGCGGTGACCTGCCGGGAGATCGCGACCACCCGCGGGTCCAGGCCGTCGGTGTCGAGGTAGGCGGGGTCGACTCCGGAACCGCCGGTCGCGGCACGCAGCGCGTCGGCCGAGGGGTCGGGCAGCCGCATCCGCTGGGTCCAGCCGTCCACTTCCCGGGGGCGGTTGCTGTAGGCGATCCCGCCCGCGGCGTCGTAGGACCAGTCCGTCTCGGACGGCCCGGTGATCGAGACGGGGTCGCCGAACACCGGCAGCCAGTAGTCCTCGAACCCCAGGTTGGCGACCTGCGCGGTGGCGTCGCGGGCCGGACCGGACGTTCCCGGGGGTAGCGGCCCGGCCAGCGGTACGCCGGGCAGCGGACGTCCGGCCTGCCAGCCGGACTGCGGCACGTAGCTCTGCAGCGTCAGCGCCCGCATGTAGGCGGGTTGCTCCAGCCCGGACACCCGGAACAGGTCGCGCGGCTCGGAGCGGGTCAGCTGCCCGCGCAGCGAGGTGAACGGGTTCAACCCGATCGCGCCGTCGGACCCGGCGCCCTCGGTGCCGGCGTCGAACCGCCCGGCCGTCCCGACGGCGGTGGCCGCGGTCCCGAGCAGCAGGGCGCCGACGACGGCGAGCGCGGCGATCGCGACCCCGCCCGGCGCCTGGCGCAGCCGGTCACCGCGGGCGACGAGCAGCACGCCGAACCCGGCGGCCGCGGCGGCCATCGACCACCAGGGCAGCAGCTGATCGTCCAGCGCGGTGGGTACCGCGAACACGCACAGCAGCGGCACTCCGGCCGCCGCCGGGGCCCCGACGGTGACCGCCAGCCCGAACACCGCGATCGCGAGCACGCCGAACGCGAGCGTGACCAGCAGCAGGATCTCCGGGTTCGCCGGGACCGGAGGGATCCCGGTGTTGATCTGGTCCCCGGCGCGGGACAGCAGCGCTCCCAGCTCGCCGAACGCGGACGGGCCGGGCACCAGGCCGAGCAGGCCGCCGTCGGTGAACAGGCCGGTGACCAGCAGCAGCACGGCGACCAGCTGCCCCGGCGCGACCAGCCAGGAGCGCGTGCGCAGCAGCAGCACCCCGGTCACGACGACCACCACGACGGCCAGCACGGCGTGGCCGAACCAGGACGCACCCTGCACGGTGGTGCCGACCGCGGCGCCGGCCAGCAGCACCGCGACCGCGACCCCGAG
>JAKDNL010000383.1 GCA_030451825.1 Pseudonocardia sp.
CTCTTTCCCGCGGAGGCGGCGATCAGCACCGCCGACGTGCTCTTTCCCGCGGAGGCGACATGAGCAGGGCGCCGGCGCAGGAGGACGACGGGTCGCCGATCGACGACGTGGCGGTGGAGGCGTTGCAGCGAGCGCTGGCCAGTGAGCACGCGGCGCTGTGGGCCTACTCGCTGACGCTCGCGTTCATCCCGCCGGACTGGGCCACCCGCGCCCGCGCCGACATCGAGGCGCACAAGACCCTGCGCGCCCAGGTCACCCAGACGCTGTCGGAGGACCTGGGCAAGCGGCCGGTGTCGGCGCAGCCCGCGTACACGCCGCCGCAGCCGGTCGTCGACGCCGCCTCGGCCGGTGCGCTGCTGGTGGTCGCGGAGACCGACACGGCCGCCGCCTGGCGTTCGGTGCTGGAGCGCTCGACGGTCGATCAGCTGCGCTCGGCCGGGCTGAAGGCGATGATCGACTCCACCGGCCGGGTCGCGTTCTGGCGGGCGGTCACCGACCGCGCACCGGTGATCCCGGTCTTTCCCGGACGCGGCTGAGCGCCGATCCCTCCCTGCGCCGTCGGCCGGTCCCAGAGCCGTCGGCCGGTCCCTGCGCCGGGCGCCCGGGTGGGTGGCGCGACGGCACCGGTCAGCGTGGTCGGGGCCCTCAGCGGGGGTCGGGTCCGGTCAGCGCCCGCACGGCGCGGTCCACGTCGTCGATCGTGTTCGCCAGGTGGAACGACAGCCGCGCCGCACCGGCGCGCGCCGCCACCGCCAGCCCCGCGGCGCTCAGCCGCTCGGCCGCGTCGTCCCACGGCACGGACACGATCGCGGAGCCGGCCGGCGGCAGGTGCAGGCGCGCGCACAGCTCGTCGGCGAGTCCGGTGCAGTGCGCCTGCACGGCGTCGCGGTCCAGCCCGGCCAGCCACGGGACGGCGACCGCGGCCCCGGCCTGGGACAGCCAGTCCGGCGAGACGTCGAGACCGTGCGCGCCCGGCGCCGGCACCGGGTCGGGGCGGTAGAGCCCGTCGCCCCAGCGGTCCCGGGTGCCGAACCAGCCGGCCGAGTGCTGCACCGGAACCCACGACGGGTCGAGCGCCATCCAGGCCGCCCCCCGCGGGCTGAGCAACCACTTGTAGCAGGCACCGACCACCGCGTCCGCCCAGCCGACGTCGAGGGCCAGCCAGCCCGCGGCCTGCGTCACGTCGAGCACGACGCGGGTGCCCGAGGAGCGGGCCGCGCGCAACGGCGCCAGGTCGGCGATCCGCCCGTCCGCGGACTGCACCACCGACACCGCGACGACGTCGGAGGAGCTCGCACGGCTCCCGAGCTCGTCGAGCGGCACCTCGGTGACCGTGACGCCCCGGCCCTGCCCCGCGAACGGCCGGGTCACGCTGGAGAACTCGCCGCGGGCCGTCAGGACCCGCGTCCCGTCCGGGACGCTCGCCGCGAGCAGCCCGACCATCGACGACACCGTGGATCCGAGCGCGACCCGCGCCGGGTCCGTACCGACCAGCGCGGCGAACCCGGCCCGGGCCGCGTCCACCGCCGGGTCGAAGTCCGATGGTCTCGCCGCACCGGCGGCCCAGTCGCGCACCGCGCCGGCCACCGCGTCGGCGACGAACGCCGGAGGAAGGCCGACACTTGCGGTGTTGAGGTAACCGGGTGAGTCGGCGAACTCCTGACCGAATGCGCGCACGTGCCCGACCGTAGCCGGACCCTTAGGGTCGCCGGTGTGCACAGCGAGCTGATCGAGATCCGGACCGGGACGCGGGAGACGGTCGTCGACCTGACCGGCACGGTCGAGACGTTCCTCGCCGGCCTGGGCGGCGACGGCCCGGCCGAGGGCCTGCTGAACGTGTTCGTCCCGCACGCCACGGCCGGCATCGCGGTGATCGAGACCGGCGCCGGCAGCGACACCGACCTGCTCGCCGCGCTGCGCGACCTGCTGCCCGGCGACGGCCGCTGGCAGCACCGGCACGGCAGCCCGGGCCACGGCCGCGACCACGTGCTGCCGGCGATCGTGGCGCCGTCGATGTCGATCCCGGTGGTCGACGGCCGCCCGGCGCTGGGGACCTGGCAGTCGATCTGCCTGGTGGACACGAACGTCGACAACCCGGTGCGGTCGGTGCGCCTGTCGTTGCTGGGCGACACCCGCTGACCACCACCTGCGGCACAGGCCGATCCGTCACGCCGGGTCCGGTCGGGCTCCTCGATCGCCGGCCTCGAATGACGCGCCATGGCTGCGATCCGCGCGGCGCACGGCGATGACGCGTCACTGACGTTCACCGGTCCTCGTGATCAGCGTCGAGTGACGCGCGGTTGCTCCGTTTCGCGCCGCTCACAGCCATGGCGCGTCACTCACCCGATCCCCGTAGGGGCGCACCGGTTGCGATCGGACCGCTGTCGGGGGAGGCCGATGCGATGCTCGGCGCATGGATCAGGCCGAACCGCGTTCGGGGCCGTTCTGGGACGCGGTCGAGGGCCGCACGCCACCACCTCCCGCTGCCGCGTTGCTCGGGCAGGTGAGGTTCCGGCAGGCGAGCATCCGTCGTCGCCGTATCGATCCCCCGGTTACTCTTCCTGGGTGACTGTGGGCAACCAGCCGTCCTCATCCGGCCGGCCGGCAGGTCCGCGGGGCACCCGGCCGGTCGCGTCCGACCGCCGCGTGTCCGGCCGACCTGCCCAACGCGGTCCGGCTCCGGAGCGTGGACCCGCCCGGTCGCGGGGGCGCCTCGTCCTCGCCGGTGTGGTCGTCGTCGTGCTGCTCGCCGGGATCGTCTACGCCGGGTACCGGCAGGCCGTGGGCGATCCGGAGGCCGGGCAGGAGCTCTCGGCGGCCGGGTACACGCTCACCGTTCCGGACGGCTGGAATCCGGCGCCGCCCGGTGCCGCGCCGGTGACGGTCTACGGGGTGCCGTTCGCCCCGGTCGCCCAGGGCCCCGGCTACCCGTGCGGGAACGGGTCGTTCAGCCGCGGCACGGTGGCCGGCGCGCAGGTCGCGGTGCCGCCGGGGGTCGGGGTGGAGCAGGCCGCGAGCGCGTTCGCCCGCGGCGCCGGTGAGGCGCTCTACGCCGGAGCCGCCCCGCAGGTCGCGGTCGGGACGCCGGAACCGCGCGACGGCGGCGGGACGCAGGTCGAGGCGACCGTGCGGGCCGACGGTCTCGGCGGCTGCCGGGCCACCGAGGCCACCGTACTGGTCGTCGCCGAACCACGGGTCACCGCCGGCGACGGCTCCACCGGCGCGGCGCTTCTCGTCATCGCTGGGGACACCCGCGGCGGGCCGGCCGCCCCGGAACCGCTCACCCGGGACGCGCTGCTCGGGATCGCCGGCACCGCCGCGGCCGCCGGTTCCTGAGGACCGCCACCACCGAACCGCTCAGACCCCGGCGGCGAGGGTCGCGGCGTAGCCGGTCCCGACGCTGCCGGTGACGGTGGCGACCTGCAGGTCGTGGCCGTCGCCGAACACGTTGTCCGAGTCCAGGCTCGTCGCTGCCAGGTTGGGCACGCTCTGCTCGTAGCCCGGGGTGGCGTAGACGGTCTCGCAGACGTCCTGCGGCAGCGCCAGCTGGGTGGTCCGCACGGCGTTGCCCGACGAGGTGGCGTCGGCCTGCGAGGCGTAGACCTCGAAGTGGATGTGCGGCCAGCGTCCCTGGTAGCAGGCGGGGTAGATCGAGGTGAAGCTCAGCTTCCCGGACGCGTCGGCCACCTGGACGCCGCGCAGGTAGTTCTCGTTCTCGATGCCCTCGGAGTAGAGCGAGTACTCGCCGGCCCGGTCGCAGTGCCACAGGTAGACCGCGGCACCGGCCATCGGGGTGCCGCCGTCGGTCACCGTGAGGGTGATCGTCAGCGGGACGCCGGCGGCGGTCGTGGTCGAGGCCCCGAAACTGGAGCGGATGTCGCGGCGCACGACACCGGCGTCGTCGAGCACGTTCGGGCCGTTCGAGCCGTCACCCGGGAAGGGGCCGCCGGTCTCCTCGGGGATCTCGCCGGGCGCGGTCTGCTTGGCCGAATCGCCGGGCGGAGGCCCGCCCGGCCCGCCGCCGGGCGCGCCCGAGGCGCACCCGACCAGCGCGACCGCGCCGGCCCCGGCGAACAGGCCGAGCAGCGCACGCCGTCCGAGCAGCCGGGGCAGGTCGCGGGAGATGCCGCCGAAGTCGTCGTGGTCGTCGCTGCTCACAGGCTGCTCCCGGGTTCGTGGTGGGGGCCGGTCTGCTCCGGCCTCGTCACCAGTGTCCGATCCGTCCCCGTGCGCGGGCTGGGACCCACCTGTGCGTCGGCTGTGCCCCGCGAAACCGGTCGTGCGCGGAAATCGTCGTCGGAACGACGAATTCCGCGCACAGGTCGGTCGGGCCGGTAGGAAGTCCCGGCGGGCTCTAGCTCAGCCGCGGACGATGCCGGCGACGTGCGCGGCGGCGCCCTCGCGCGCGATCTCGACGCGCTCGCCGGAGGCCCGGTCCTTGAGCTCGACGACGCCGGCGGCCAGCCCGCGCCCGACGACGACGATCGTCGGCACCCCGACCAGCTCGGCGTCGGCGAACTTCACCCCGGGCGAGGCCTTGCGGTCGTCCAGCACGACCGAGAGTCCCTGTGCCTCCAGCTCGGTGGCCATCGCCTCGCCGCCGGCGAGCAGCTCCTCGGACTTGCCCGCGACCACGACGTGCACGTCGAACGGCGACACCGAGCGCGGCCAGATCAGACCGGAGTCGTCGTGGCTCTGCTCGGCGATCACGGCGACCAGGCGCGACACGCCGATCCCGTAGGAACCCATGGTGATCCGCACCGGCTTGGAGTCCGGCCCGAGCGCGTCCAGGGAGAACGCGTCGGCGTACTTGCGGCCGAGCTGGAAGATGTGCCCGATCTCGATGCCGCGGGCGGCCTCCAGCACGCCGGTGCCGTCCGGGGACGGGTCGCCGGCCCGGACCTCGGCGGCCTCGATCGTGCCGTCCGGGGTGAAGTCGCGGCCCGCGACGAGGTCGACGACGTGGTGGTCGGCCTTGTCCGCGCCGGTCACCCACGCGGTGCCGGTGACGATCCGGGGGTCGACCAGGAACCGGACGCCGTTCGCGGCCAGCGCGCCCGGCCCGATGTAGCCCTTGGTCAGGAACGCGTTCTGTGCGAAGTCGGCGTCCTCCAGCAGCGCGACCTCGGCCGGCTCCAGCGCCGCCTCGAGCCGCTTCATGTCGACCTCGCGGTCCCCGGGCACGCCGACGCCGAGCAGCTCCCACTCCTGTTCGCCGGGCCGGCGCGTCTTGAGCAGCACGTTCTTCAGCGTGTCCGCCGCGGTGAAGCTGCGTCGATCGTTCTCGGGCCCGAGTCCGGCGCCGTTGAGGAACGTCACCAGCGACTCGATCGTCGGGGTGTCGGGCGTGTGGTGCACCTGCGCGGCCGGCAGGCCCTCCAGCGACCGGGCCGGGGGCGCGGGCGTCGTGACGGCCTCGACGTTGGCCGCGTAGCCACCGGGGCCGCGGACGAACGTGTCCTCACCGGTCTCGGACTCGGCCAGGAACTCCTCCGACGCCGAGCCGCCCATCGCCCCGGACGTCGCCGCGACGATCACGTAGCGCAGCCCGAGCCGGGTGAAGATCCGCTGGTAGGTGTCGCGGTGCTTCGCGTAGGACTCGGACAGGCCCTCGTCGGACAGGTCGAACGAGTAGGAGTCCTTCATCAGGAACTCGCGCCCGCGCAGGATGCCCGCGCGGGGACGCTCCTCGTCGCGGTACTTGTTCTGGACCTGGTAGAGCACGACCGGGTAGTCCTTGTACGAGGAGTACTCGCCCTTGACGGTGAGCGTGAACAGCTCCTCGTGGGTGGGCCCGAGCAGGTAGTCGCCGCCCTTGCGGTCCTTGAGGCGGAACAGGTTCGGGCCGTACTCGGTCCACCGGTTCGTCGCCTCGTAGGGCTCGCGGGGCAGCAGCGCGGGGAACTGGATCTCCTGGCCGCCCATGGCGTCCATCTCCTCGCGCACGATCGCCTCGACCCGGCGCAGCACCGTGAGCCCGAGCGGCAGCCAGGAGTACACCCCCGGCGCCACGCGTCGGACATAGCCGGCGCGGACCAGCAGCTTGTGGCTGGGCACCTCCGCGTCGGCCGGGTCCTCGCGCAGGGTGCGAAGGAACAGCGACGACATCCGGGTCAACACCCGCGAAAGCGTAGCGAGCCGCCGTCGGACCACCGAAGCCGGTATTGCTCGGGGCGTCGGCGCCATGATCGCCACAACTGGCACGAGCGCGACAGATCTGTCGTGTTCCTGCCAGTTGTGGCGATCATGGACGGGGAATGCTCCACCGGCGACGGCGGTTGGCCCGGACATGAGCGCCGACACACCCATCGACCTGCACGCACTGCTCGCCGAGTCCCGCCTCGGCGTCCTGGCCACCCTCAAGTCCGACGGGCGCCCGCAGCTCTCCCCGGTCACCCCGTTCTACGACCGCGACGCCGGCGTGATCCACGTGTCGATGACCGAGGGCCGGGCCAAGACCGCGAACCTGCGCCGCGACCCGCGCGCCACCCTGGAGGTCACCAGCTCCGACGGCTGGGCGTGGGCCACCGCCGAGGGCACCGCCGAGCTCGTCGGCCCGGGCACCGACCCGGACGGCGCCGAGGTCGAGGCCCTGGTCGCCTACTACCGTGCCGCCGCCGGCGAGCACCCGGACTGGACCGAGTACCGCGCCACGATGGTCGCCGATCGCCGCGTCCTGATGAGCATGCGCGTCAGCCACGTCTACGGAGCCCGCATCCGCTGACCGACCTCGCCGCCGCGATCGCCGTCATCGAGCCCAGCTCGCGGATCGATGACTCGATCGCACGCGCAGCC
>JAKDNL010000384.1 GCA_030451825.1 Pseudonocardia sp.
CCGGCCGCGCGGTAGGATCGCCCCCCCCCTCCCCGCCCGCCCCCCCACGAGGGGTAGGGCCGCGGGGCCGGCCGCGGGTTCGGGGCCCGGCCGGTGGCGAGCGCGCGGCGGCGGGGCCGCGAGGCATCGGCCCGAGGTGTGGTCCGGCACCGTGTCCACCCCTACTGTGTACCGATGGCTCCGCTGGTGACCGACCGCCTGCAGATCCGGTCGTGGACGATGTCGGACACCCGGGACGCGTTGGCGATCTACGGGGTGGCCGACGTGACCGGCTGGCTGACTCCGTCCACCGACCGGATCGGGGACGAGGCTGCGATGCGGTCGGTGCTGGCAGCCTGGTCCGAGGCGCAGGTCAACCTGGTGCCGCCGCGGGGCCGGTGGGCGATCGAGCGCGGCGCCGACGGGGTGGTGGTCGGCGGGTTGGCGATCCGATTGCTGCCGCCCTACGAGCAGGACCTGGAGATCAGCTTCCAGCTCCGTCCGGACGCGCAGGGCCAGGGGTACGCCCTCGAAGCGGCCGCGGCGCTGATTCTGTGGGCGTTCACCCAGGACGACACCGAGGAGCTGTTCGCGGTGGCCCGCCCGGACAACGCCCGGGCGTTCGCGACCGCGCGCCGGCTGGGGATGCAGTGGGTCGGCGAGACCGACAAGTACTACGACCGGACGTTGCAGGTGTACCGCATCCGCCCGGGCGATCTCGCGGTGGACCCGATGGTCAAGCTCCCCGACGACGACGTCTGACGCGCGGGCGCGGACGCCGTCATCGTGACCGACCGTCCACCCACCGTGCCACGGCATCGACGACGCGGGTGGCGTCGGCCACGGCAGCGCGGGCCGTCTCGTCGGGGACGGCGTCGAACGAGTCGTCGGCTTCTCTCCTGAACGTGTACAGGCGCCGGAGCAGCCGGCCGGACGTCGGATCGAGGCCGTGGCGCCCGACGACGAGCTGGACGAACGCCGACAGCACCCCGGAGTGCTGAGCGCGCGACTCGCCCAGCAGCGACAGCGCCGACTCCGCGGCGTAGAACGCGGCGTAGTACGACCGCGACACCGCGGGCTCGGAGAACCCGTGCTCGACCAGCAGGCCGGCCGCGGTGAGCTCGCGTCGAGCCCGCTCGATCCCCCTCATTGCACCCGCACGCCTTCCGCGGCGGCGCGCAGCAGGGCCGGTTCGTCCCGGTCGCGCCAGCGTTGCAGCCCGGTCACCACGGCGGTGACGACGACGCCGCTGTCCAGCGTGTGCCGCCACAACGTCTCGTCCAGGACGTCCTGCTCGTGCCACTTGTCGACCGGATCGTCCAGTACCACGAGGAGATCGAGATCCGGGGCGTCCTCGAGGTCGTCACCGCGTGCCCGGGAGCCGACGAGGAGCACCTCGCACAGTCGCGTGCCGTAGAGCCCGCGCAGGTCCGCGGCGACCGATGCCGCGAGCGGGTCGCTGACCAGCACCGGATCCGGGTGCCGGGCGCGCACCCGCTCCGCGTCGACGGCGGTGATCAGTTCCTCGTCCTCGAGCCAGTCGATCGCGCGACGGGTGGCCCGGGCGTCGCGGAAGCCGAACCATTGCTCACGCAGCTCCGGGGTGTCGAACAGCGTGTCCTTGAAGCGGCGGAAGGCGCCCCGGCCGCTGATCGCACGATCGAGCCGGTCGGCCGCGCGACGGTCCGGGATCGCGGCGACGAACTCGGCCATGTCCTGGTACGCCTCGTGTGACGTCGATGGCCTGATGATCTGCCAGCCGTCCTCCTCCGGCGACTCGTCCCCGTCGACGTCCGGGATGTGCGGCTTGATCTCACCGGTGATCGGCGAGATCCACCAGGAGTGCTCGTAGTCCCGGTCGTCGAGCGCGACGCAGAGTTCACCGAGGTCGATCGCACCCGGGTCGAGCATGCGGGCAGCGTATCCGCCCGCCGTCGGCATGCGGTCAACCGACGATCAGGACCCGCGGCAGCCGACCGGCCACCTCCATACCCCGGCGAGCGGCAGCGAAAGTGCTGGCGCGGCCGCTCCCGGCGGGTCCATGGTGGAGGCATGAAGGAGTCGGCGGCCGATCGTCCGGATGCGGTGGTGACCACCGCCGAGCAGCTCATCGAGCGGCTCGGCCGGGACCAGGTGTTCGGCCCGCCGGTCGAGCAGGCCGGGGCGGTACTCGTCCCGGTGGCGCGGGTGCGGGCAGGGGGCGGGTCGGCGCCGCGACGCCACGGTGCCGGAGCGGGGATCGAGGCACGCCCGGTCGGCGCGTTCTCGATCTCGGCGGACGGCCGGGGTGGCGGGGCCCCGCCCCGCGCCGGGTACCCGAGGGTTGTGGGCGGGGGGGGGGGGGGGGGGGTAGTGGGGGGCGCCCGCGCGTTGCGCCGCTACGGATCCGGTGGCCGCCGACGATGAACCGGCCCCGGCGTCCCGGGGCCGGGTGTTCTTACCGCGGCGCAACGCCCGTGTCGCGGCACCGCAACACCGGCGCGTGATCGTGACCGGGTGGAGGCCGGAATGCGCGAGGAGCCCGAGACCCGGTCGACCGAGGCGGGCCCGCAGCCGGGCACGAGCGTCGGCGTCATCGTTCCCTACGACTTCGCGCTCGACCGCGAGCTGTGGCGGTGGGTGCCGGACACGTCGTCGCTGCACGTCACCCGCACGCCGTTCGTCGCCTCCCCGGTGACCGCCGACCAAGCGCGCGCGATCAACGACCCGGAGCCGGTGCGCCGCGCGACCCGCGACCTGCTGGTGCCCGAACCCGGCGTCGTGGCGTTCTCCTGCACCTCGGGCAGCTTCGTCGACGGGGTCCGCGGTGAGGACGCGCTGATCACCGTGATGGCCGAGGCGGGCGCCCCGCGGGCGATCACCACCACGGGCGCGCTGGTCACGGCGTGCACCGCGCTGGGGGTGGACCGGATCGCGGTCGTGACCCCCTACGTCGACGACCTGACCTCGAAGCTCGAGGCGTTCCTGGCCGCCTACGGGATCGCCACCGTGCACAGCGTCGGGCTGGGCCTGCTCGGCCAGATCTGGCGGGTGTCGCACTCCGAGGTCGTCCGCGCGGTGCGCGAGGCCGACCGGCCCGACGCCGAGGCCGTGTTCATCAGCTGCACGAACCTCTCGACCTACGACGTCATCGCCCGCCTGGAGCAGGACCTGGGCAAACCGGTGCTGACCGCGAACCAGGTGACGATGTGGGCCGCGCTCGGCACCGCCGGGCATGCCGCCGTCGGGCCGGGGCAGGCGCTGATCTCCTGCGCGTTGCCCGACGGTGGCCGCCCGGTGCTGCGCGTGGTGCCCGAGCCGCCGCCGGACGACTGCGCAGCGGGGGAGGACACCGACGAGCCGACGTCGGTCATGCCGGTGCTGCACAAGGTTCGGGTCCGTCTTCCCGACGAGTCCGGGGCGCTGGCCCGCCTGACCGCCGCGGTCGCCGGGGCCGGTGGCAACATCCTGAGCCTGTCGGTGCACGGGCAGGACTCGCGCTCGGTCGTCGACGAGCTGCTCGTCGGCGGCACGGTCACCGGTGACCGGCTCCGTGAGGTGATCCTCGGCGCCGTCGGCGGCTCCGGGCCGGACGCCGTGCTGGTCGTCGCCGCCGACCCGCACGAGCTGGTGGACGCACCCACCCGTGCGCTCGACCTGGCCGTCCAGTCACGCGGTCGCGACGGCGGCGACGACGGTCTGCTCCAGGGCCTCGCGGCTCTGCTGCAGGCGGACGAGGTCGTCGCCGTGCCGGAGCGCCCGCACGACGACGACCACCTGCTCGCGCTGCCCGCGCCGTCCGGGAACTGGCTGGCGGCCCGGCGGGAGTGGGCGCCGTTCACGGTGACCGAGAGTGCCCGGGCCGAGGCGTTCCTGCGTGCGGCGACCGCGTCGCCGCGTCTCGGCGGGTACGACATCGTGCTGCCCACCGGCGAGGAACTCAGCGCGGGCGCGGCGACCGGGGACGAGGTCGTCGAGCTGGACGCGCTGCTGCGGACCTGCCTGGCGGGGCTGCCGGGAGAGCACGAGATGATCGACTGGACGGCCGCCGACCTGCGTTCGGTGCTGCTGCCGCCCGGCGGAGGCTGCCTGACGGTCCGGACCGGGGACGGCACGCTGGTGGGGCTCGCATCGGCTCTGGCCGCCGACGAGCTGGACCCGACCGCGGCCGCGGAGCCGATTCTGCTGGTGCACCCGCTCTACCGCGGTCTGCGCCTCGGGCGATGGCTGCGCCGCAAGTTCGCCGAGTACCTGACGGCCTGATCCGGCGCCGGTCGTGGCGACGGCCGGGGAGCGTTCGTAGGCTGCCGCGATGACCGATGATCCGCGCAATGCCCCCGGTGGTCTGCCCGGGGACTGGGCAGCCTGGAAGGACGACGTCGATCTCGACCGCTACGACGCGCGCTGGGCGGCGATGGCCGAGGCGGGGCAGAACCCGCACGGTGAGGCCGACCTGGTGTCCTCGCTGGACCCGGCGTCGGTGCTCGACGGTGGTTGCGGCACCGGGCGGGTCGGGATCGAGCTGGCCCGGCGCGGGGTCGCCGTCGTCGGGGTGGACCCGGACCCGGACATGATCGCCGCGGCCCGGGCCAAGGCCCCAGACCTGCGGTGGGTGCGGTCCGGGCTGCAGGACCTGGTGCTGGACGCGCGGTTCGACGTCGTCGTGCTGGCCGGGAACGTGATCCCGTACGCGGCGCCGGGGGACCGGGCGGCGGTCGTCGCCGGGTGCGCCCGGCACCTCGTCCCGGGCGGGCGGCTGCTCGTCGGGTTCGCGCTGCGCGAGGGCTGGCCCCGTCTCGACGAGTACGACCGTTGGTGCTCCGACGCCGGCCTCGTCGCGTCCGGGCGCTGGTCCACCTGGACCCGAGCCCCCTACGACGGCGGCAGCTACGCCGTCTCCCTCCACACCCGTGCGCGGAAATAGCTGCCCCAACAGTGATATCCGCGCACGAGGGGTTTGGTAGGTGCGGTCCGTCAGGCGCGGGCGAGGACCTCGCCGTGCGGGATCACGAGGTACGCGTCCGGGTCCGCCGCCCAGTCCCGCCAGGCCTGCGAGATCTCCTCGATCTCGCCCGGGGTGGCGAGGCCGCGTTCGAGTGCCTGCTCCCCGATCCGCGACGAGCGGATCCGCTCGGCCCACATCCCGCCCCAGGCCGCGCACTCCTCGGGGGTCGCGTAGCACCAGACCGATGCCGACGGCGTCACCTGGGTGAACCCGGCCTCGTGCGCCCAGGCCAGCAGCCGGCGTCCGGCGTCGGGCTCGGCGTCGTTGCCGCGCGCGACCCCGCGGTAGAGCTCGAGCCAGCGGTCCAGCCGCTCGTCGGAGGGCCACCAGTGGAACGCGGCGTAGTCGGCGTCGCGCACCGCGACCACCCCGCCGGGCCGGGTGACGCGGCACATCTCGCGCAGCGCGGCCACCGGGTCGGACAGATGCTGGAGCACCTGGTGGGCGTGCGTGACGTCGTAGGTGTCGTCCGGGTCGGACAGCGCGTAGACGTCGTCGACGGCGAACTCGACATCCACACCACGCTCGGCGGCCGTGGCCCGGGCCTGGGCCAGCGGGTCCTCGGTGACCTCCACGCCACGCCCCCGGCCCGGCCCGAGGACCTCGGCCAGGTCGACGGTGATGCTCCCGGGCCCGCACCCGACATCGAGCAGGGTCAGGCCGGGGCGCAGCAGCGGCAGCAGGTAGCCGCAGGAGTTCGCGGCGGTGCGGGCGCCGTGCGAGCGCAGCACCACCTCGTGGTGGCCGTGGGTGTAGACGTCCTCGGGCATGGTCGCGAGCCTTCCACCCGGGGAGATCACTCCCGCCGGCGGATCAGGATCGGGCCGGCACCGCCGTGTCGAGAGCGTCGCGCATGGCCTGCTCCGGGCCCGGACGTCCGGTCATCAGCTCGACCTGCGCGATCGCCTGCTGCAGCAACATCTCCAGGCCGCTGACGATCGTCGCCCCGCCGGCTGCCGCGCCCGCCGCGACGGCGGTCGGCCACGGCGCGTAGACCGCGTCCAGCAGCGTGGTGCCCGGTCGCCAGCGCGCTCCGGCGAGCTCGTCGGCGGCGCCGGAGGGCAGTGTGGAGATCACGATGTCGGCGCCGTCCAGGGCGCGGGCGGCCTCGAGCGCGTCCGTCAGGACGGCCCGCACCTGCGGATCCGTCCCCAGCCTGCACGCGGTCTCGCGCAGCTCACCGGCCCTCCCTGCGTCGCGGACCAGGACCGACACGTCGGGAACCCCGAGTTCGGCGAGCGCGGCGATCGCAGCCTGTGCGGTGCCACCCGCACCGAGGACGACGGCGCGGAGCGGGGCCGGTCGCGGGTCGCTGTCGGCACGCCGAAGCGCCGCGACGATGCCCGTGACGTCCGTGTTGTGCGCGGTGCGCCCGTGCTCGCCGAACACCAGCGTGTTGGCCGCACCGATCGCGGAGGCGGCCGGTTCGACGTGGTCGGCGACGTCGAGCGCGACCCGCTTGAGCGGCATCGTCAGCGACAGCCCGGCCCATTCCGGGCCGAGGGAGTCCACGAATCCGGGCAGCGCCTGCTCGTCGACATCGTGCGCGTCGTAGTGCCAGCCGTGCAGGCCGAGTGCGGCGTACGCGGCGTTGTGCAGGGCGGGGGACAACGAGTGCAGGATCGGCGAGCCGAGCACGGCGGCCCGGCGCGGCGACGGTTCGGGGCTCACACCGCAGATTATGGCCGTCCCCTCCACCGCCGAGCCCGCCACCTGACCCGGGGTGGCGACGACCTCGCACACGTTCAGGCGTCGTCGCACAGGTTCTGCCGTGTGCGAGGACGCCACAACCTGTGCGAGGTCGGCGAGGTGCCGGCCGCCGGGCCGGTCAG
>JAKDNL010000385.1 GCA_030451825.1 Pseudonocardia sp.
GCAGGAAGGCGACAGATCTGTCGCGTCCGTGCCGGTTGCGCCGATCATGCGGCTCGAGCGCGCTCAGCGGTTCAATGCGATCGCGTCCGGACGGACACCGCGCGCGACGACGGCGGTCGCGCGTTCGTGAAACGGTCCGAGATCCGCGGCGCGCCGTCCCCGCCTCGCGGTCCGGACGGCGTCCGCGGCTACGCTCGGAGCGCCCCTGAACCCCCGGTGCCGCCCCCATCCGCGTCGCCATGATCTGCCGAGTGCCGAGGTCCGCACTGCGATGACCACCGCCCCCATCGACCAGCGAGGCCGCGTGTCCGAGCCGAGTCCGAGCCCCGCCCAGGACGGCCCCACCGTCGGCCCGACGCTGCTGCAGCGCGTGATCCTGCCGCGTCCGGCGGATCCGATGTCGGTGCGCACGCTCTACGTCGACGAGCGCTCCGGGGCCAAGCCGGCCCCGGTCGAGCCGATGCCCGACGAGAAGGGCCGGCCGATCACGCTGACCGTCTCCGGGACCGGCGGGCGGCGGCTCAAGGTCACCTCGCGCACGACGGCCGTGGTGCCGGAGCAGACCGAGGTCTCGTTCGGCGCCTACTTCAACGGCTTCGCGGCGGGTTACTGGCGCGCCTGGTCCACGCTGACCGACATCGCGCTGCGCCTGGACCTGGAGGGCTCCGGGCGGGTCGACGTCTACCGCACCAAGGCCGACGGGTCGCAGATCTACGTCGGCGGCGAGGTCGTGCAGGGTCGCCGCGAGGTCGAGATGGCACTGGACCTGCGCCCGTTCGAGGACGGCGGCTGGTTCTGGTTCGACCTGACCACGTCGGACTCCGAGCTCACGCTGCACGGCGGCGGCTGGCACGCCCCGCACCCGGCGCCCGGCCGGGCCGCCGTCGCGGTCGGGATGCCCACGTTCAACCGTCCCGCCGACTGTGTCGCCACGCTGACCGCGATCGGCGAGGACCCGGTCGTCCTGGACGCGGTGACCGCGGTGATCCTGCCCGACCAGGGCACGAAGAAGGTCCGTGACCAGTCGGGCTACGCGCACGCCGCCGCGGTGCTGGGGGACCGGCTGCGGATCGTCGACCAGCCCAACCTCGGCGGATCCGGCGGGTACGCGCGCGTCATGTACGAGACGCTCCACGGGGGCGACGGGAACGGCACCGACTGCGAGCAGATCCTCTACATGGACGACGACATCCTGCTCGAGCCGGACTCGATCCTGCGCGCCGTCGCGTTCTCCCGGTTCTCCCGGGAGCCGATGCTGGTCGGCGGGCAGATGCTCTCGCTGCAGGCCCGCTCGCAGCTGTCCACGATGGGCGAGGTCGTCGACCGCAACCAGTTCATGTGGCGACCGGCCCCGAAGACGCAGGCGCACCACGACCTGGCCGAGCAGACCCTGCGCCAGACGCCGTGGCTGCACCGCCGCGTCGACGTCGATTACAACGCCTGGTGGATGTGCCTGATCCCGCGCGTCGTCGCCGAGGACCTGGGACTGCCGCTGCCGCTGTTCATCAAGTGGGACGACGCCGAGTACGGCCTGCGGGCGCGCTCGCGCGGCTACCGCACGGCCACCGTGCCGGGCATCGCGATCTGGCACATGTCGTTCATCGAGAAGGACGATTCGTCGGACTGGCAGGCCTACTTCCACTACCGCAACCGGCTCGTCGCGGCGGCGCTGCACGGCCCGGAGGACCCGAAGGCGATCCTGCGGGAGACGTTCAAGCGGACGCTGCGGCACCTGATGCTGATGGAGTACTCGGCGGTCGCCCTGCAGATCAAGGCGTTCACCGACTTCCTGGCCGGGCCGGAGGCGCTGTTCCCGAAGCTCCCGATCGTGCTCGGCGAGATCCGGGCCGAGCGCGCGGCCTACGACGACGGCCGGCCGCTGGAGTCGGCCACCGACGTGCCGCTCGCGGACCTCGACGCGCTGGGCGCCCAGCTGTTCCCGGAGCCGCCGGTGGGCCGGGCCAAGGCTGCGGTCGGCCTGGCCCGCGGGGTGCTGCGCAACCTGCGGACGCCGGACCCGGACGGTCGCGAGCGCCCGCAGCGCAACGTGCCGTGGGCGAACGCCCAGTGGTTCGTGCTCGCCGGCCTGGACTCGGCGACGGTGTCCACACCGGACGGGCGCGGGGTGACGTTCCGGCGCCGCGACCCGACCATGTTCAAGCAGATGGTGTCCGAGTCGTTCCGGCTGCACCGGCAGGTGGCGGCCGACTGGACGTCGCTGCGTGAGCGGTACCGGGCCGCGCTGCCCGCACTGACCAGCAGGGACGGCTGGAAGCACCTGTTCGAGTGAGCACGGCGACGGCGGGGCCCACCACCGGTCAGGATCCGTCGGAGCCGGCCCCGCCGCGCGGCCGGTGGCTGCCGTTGTTGCTGCTGGGGGCGCTGACGTCGCTGCTGGGCGCGCTGGCCGTGCTGGCGCCAGTGACGGCGGACGACCCGGTGCTGAGCTGGCCGCAGGCCGGGAAGGCGCCGACGTCGACGGTCGTCCCGCTCTCGCCGTACCGGCCGCTGCAGCTCAGCGCCGAGATCCCCTGCGAGACGCTGCGCGCGGTGGCCGACCGCCCCTCCGCCGGGCCGGAACCGGGCGGCGGCGACGTGCTGCGCACCATGCCGTCCTCGGTCACGGCGTCCGAGGGGCCGGGCCTGCTGGTCACGGTCACCGGCGGCACCGTGTCGGTGACCTCGTCCGGGCAGCAGCTCTACGGCGGCCCGATCGGCGACGGGGCGTGTGGATACCGCCTCGACGCCGACGCGTCCGGTACCCGGCTGACCCAGGTCGGCCCGTCCGGCACGGCGATCCCGGTCGCGGACCGTCCGGGGCTCGCGCCGCCCCAGGTCGCCCAGTTCTCCACGGACGCGCAGGGCCTGCCGCAGGCCGCCGGGCTGGGAGTGCAGCTGCACACCGACGCCCGCTACGAGTCGGTGCCGTCGGTGCTCAAGACCGTCCTGCTGATCGCGCACCTGGTCTCGCTGGTGGCGCTGCTCGCGGTGGCCTGGCGGACCTGGCGCGGGCGCGACCTCGAGCGGCTGCCGCGCCCCCGGGGGCCGGACGGCGCCGAGCGCTCCCTCGTGGGGCGGATCACCTCATCGCCCGCGGACGCCGTCGTGCTCGTCGTCTCCCTGGCCTGGGCGGTGCTCGGCCCGGTCAACATCGACGACTCCTGGTATGCGCTGATGGCCCGCAACGGTGCCGCGTCCGGGTACATCGGCAACTACATCTACCAGTTCAACGTCACCGAGAACCCGTTCTCCACCAGCCAGTACCTGATGCAGCTCTGGGGCTCGCTCGGCGAGGCGCTGGGCCTGCCCGGCTGGGGTCTGCTGTGGCTGCGCGTGCTCCCGGTCGTCTACGGGCTGGGCACCTACCTGCTGCTGCGGACGCTGCTGAGCGTGGTCGCCGGACGCATCGGGCGACGCCCCGGCGTGGTGTGGGCGCTGGCGGGCGCGCACCTGCTCTGGTTCCTGGCCTACGGCATCTCGCTGCGCCCGGAACCGGCCGGGACGCTGGCCACGGCCGGGGTGATGATGCTGGTCGCGCTCGCCCGGCGGCGCGGCTCGCTGGGGATGATGGCCGCCGCGACCGCCGTCGCCGTGATCGGGGTGTCCACCGCCCCGACGGCGCTGGTCGCGGCCGTGCCGCTGGTCCTGGGCCTGCCGCTGGTCTGGGAACGGTTGCGCACGTTCGGGTGGGGCGAGCGGCTGGCCGTGCTGGCGGTCGCGGTCGGGGCGGCCAGCGTGATCGTCCCGCTGGGGTTCGCCGACGCCTCACTCGGCGACGTCCGCGAGTCGTTCGCGGTACACCGCTGGTACTACTTCCAGTACTCCTGGTTCTCCGAGATCGTGCACTACTCGAAGCTGCTCCAACCCGACGACCAGGGCGCCTGGGGCAAGCGGCTCCCGGTGCTGCTCACCCTGGCCGTGCTCGCCGCCGGGCTGGTCCGGCTCGGGCGGCGTCGGGGGACCGGCGGCCCGCTCGGCCGCGCGCTCGGGGCGGCGTTGCTGGTCGCGGCCCTGTCGCTGGTCGCGGTCGCGGTGTCGCCGACGAAGGGGGTCAACCAGTTCGGCGCCGTCGCCGCGGCGGGGTCGCTGCTGCTCGCGCTGGCCCTGGTCCGCACCCGGCTGCCGCGACGGGCTCGCGCTGGGGTGCTCGCCGTCGGGGCCGCGCTGGCCGGGATCGCGGCCGCCGTGTCCTACGCCGGGCCGAACCTGTGGCGCCCGTTCTCGGACTGGGGCCAACCCTTCGGCACCCACACCGCGATCTCCTCGGCGATCAACACCGACGCGCTCGCCCCGCACGCCGGGCCGCTCTACCTGCGCAGCCCGGTGCTGTGGATCCTCGTGGTCGCCGCCGCCCTGTACTGGGTGTACCGCCGACGCCGCGCCGGCCGGCCCAGCGGGCTCACCCCGGACCGGGCCGTCCTCGGGGTCGCGCTCGGCGGCGGGGTGGCGCTGCTGCTGGTCGTGTTCACGGTGGCGCCGGTCGGGCAGGCCCCCGGCGCATCCGTCGCCTCGATGAACCTGGCCACGCTCGCCGGCCGGCCCTGCGGCCTGGCCGACGCCGTACGCGTGATGGCCCCGGCCGAACCCGGCCTGGGCGCCGTCACCGCGCCGGAGACGGTCTCCGGGGACATGGCGGCCGGCGTCCCGCCGGAGCGCAGCGCGCCGCCCACCGGCGGTGGGTCCCCCGATGGGCCCCCGGGCGTCTGGGCCGACGACGTCGCCGCCGGTACCGGCATCGGCGCGGTCACCACCGGCTGGTACCCGTTGCCCGGTGACGGCGGGTCCGCGCCCGGATCGGTGATCGTGCCCGCGACCGGGGACCTGCGGTCGGGCCAGTCCGTCGAGCTCGAGGTGGGCACCGGCCCGGCCGGGGCTCCGACCGCGACCGACCGGATCACCCTCGACCTGCCCGGCGCGAAGAACGCCGAGTGGGTGGACCTGCGCGCGGACCTGGCCGAGGCGCAGCTGCCCGGCCCGCCGAGCGCCGTCCGGCTGGTCGCGACCGACCGGATCGCCGGTGCCGACAGCTGGCTCGGGGTGGGCGCGCCGTACCTCGCCGAAGCCCGCCCGGCGTCGGAGCTGATCGCCGGGCAGCCGGTGTTCGCCGACCAGGTGTCCGCGACGCTCTGGCCGTGCGCGGACCAGATCACGATCCGCGACGGGCTGGCGCAGGCCCCGGCCTGGCGCCTGCGTGCCGGTGACGGGTTCGAGGACGCGATCGAGGACAACTCCACGTTCGCGGCCAATGGCGGCACCCTGGCCGGGATCGACCGGACGGCACGGTTCGTCGAGCTCCCGTCCGGCCTCGAACCGCCGGGTGGACGGGCGATGTTCGACTGGGGCCACGTCGAACGCGTCGAGTACGACCACCCGCGGGGCCTGTTCGATCTCTCCGTCGGCACGGTGCAGCGCAACGGCTGGACGCGCCTGCCCACGCTGGTAGGGAAGAACTACACTGGCCGCGACTTCCTGGGCTGACCGGAACCGCCCGGTGCCGCCGCGGCTACCGATCGCGGATCGGCGGGGCACGATATGGCCGGGCGGCGGGGCCCAGGAAGGTCCGTACCTCGGACCGTCGAGTGACGCACCATCGACCTGGATCGGCCGTCGGTGCTCCATGACGCGTCACTCGGGGGACGTGTCGGCCGGTCGGGGCGGCGCGGTCAGGTGCGCTCGTCTACCTCGTAGAGGCGCGCCCAGTTCTCCCGGCTGGTCAGTTGCGGGGCGGCGGCGCGCCAGCGAGCCGCGACCTGTGGGCCCTCGGAGTGCAGGCGGCGCAGCGTGCGCACGGCCCGGCGGGAGAGCTCGCGCAGGCGTTCGCGGTCCCGGGTCCGCACCCGGACGCCGGTCTCGGCCATGTCGGTCACGATCGCCCGCTCGAACAGCGACACGTGCCACCAGTGCGCCTCCCCGGCGGGCACCATCCCGGTCCGGAACGGGATCCGCCCGGTGCCCTGGAACAGCGCGCGTTTCACCCAGGTCAGCAGCATCCGGGTGGGCTTGGCCGGAGCCAGGTGCACCTGGGTATCGCGGAAGTCCAGCGGCAGGTCGTTGACCGGGACCGGCGTCGTCTCCGGGTAGGCGGCGCGGATCCGGCGGATCTCCGCGGCGGCCGCGGCCGAGCCGTCGACGAGGATGTCCGGGCCGTCGAGGAAGTCCTCGACGGCTTGTAGCAGCGTCGCGGCCAGCCCGTACTGCATCGCGACCAGGTACTGCCCGAGCAGCGTCGTGACGGTGGTGGTCACCGTGCGCCGGTCGAACCCGGTGCGCAGGGACGCGGTGATCAGGCCGTTGCGCTGGTTGAAGTAGCGGTGCCACTCGTCCCAGTCCTTCCAGCCGAAGTCCGCGTGCCAGACCCCGGCGCCGGGCAGCGACACGGTCGGGAAGCCGTGCTCGCGGGCCCGGTAGCCGAACTCGACGTCGTCCCACTGGAAGAACAGCGGCAGCGGGTAGCCGACGGCGCGCACGATCGAGGCCGGGATCAGGCAGGACCACCAGCCGTTGTACTCGGTGTCCACCCGCCGCTCCTGCACCATCGGGAGCTGGCGCTCGTCGCGGCCGAGCAGGAAGCCCTCGGCCATCGCTCCGTCCACCGGCAGCCCGACCTGCAGCTTCTCCGGCAGCGCGTACTCGGCGGTGATGTGCACGTGCCCGGGGTGGAGCAGGTTGAGCATCTGCCCGCCGACGATCGCCGGGTGCGTGGTGCAGGCCGCGAAGCCGACCAGCCGCACGACGATCTCCGGGTCGAGCAGCACGTCGTCGTCCATCAGCAGGACGTCGTGGT
>JAKDNL010000386.1 GCA_030451825.1 Pseudonocardia sp.
CCGGCGGTCTTGCCGTGATAGCCAGACCGCACATACGCGGCCTCGGTTTCGACGAAGCCCATGGCCTTCTGCACCGCCGCCCGGTGCAACGCCATCACCTTCTCGGCCTCCGCGGTGCGGCCCTGGGCGACCAGCCCGGCGTAGTACACCGACACCGACTTCGCCGGCGAGAACGTCAAGTCGTAGTAGCCCACCGCCTTGCGCTGGTCCACGTACTGCTCGTGTCGGATCTGGGCCTTGCGTTCGTCGGTGGCGTCCGGCTCGGCCGCCAACGCGGCCGCGGTGCGCTCCTTGACCGACCGGAAGGTGCGCGGCTTCCGGCCGAGATACACCGGGTCCTTCTCCGTCGAAGTTGGCTGCCGCAGCTGCCCGAAAATCGCCCGCACATCAGCTTCGAGGGCCTCCTGGCCGGCGCCCATCCCCACCATCGACAGGCCCTGGCCCCACCAGACCCCGGCCGGCTCCTTCTCCGCGCCGGAGATCAGATACTCCGCGCCGGCCCGCTCGGGGCCGCCCTGCTCGCGGCTCTGTTCGCGGGCCCGCTCGTGCTCGTGCTCCGGGGCGCCGCGCACGTGTTCGTGGTCGGTGCAGCCGCATCCGCGCAGCAGGTAGTCGATCGCGTTCGCCGAGACGGCGGTGATCGACAACATGGCCACCACAGTACCAAGATCATTATGTAATGCATAGGTGTATATCCATCTTTGGGTGGTAGGGTCTCGAAGTAGTACTTGAAGGAGGAGAATATTTACCAATCGTTTGGTAGAAAATGACTGTCTGATCGAGAGCAGGCGAGCGGGTGACGACAGCCGAGAGAGACGAGAGAGGTCGGGGCCGTTGTTGTGTCGTTGACCAGTGAGTTGCGGTCGGGCTGTCGAACGTCAGTGAGATGAGAGTGGATGCGTCAGCAGAATGAGAGTGCTGGCGTCACGTAGATGAGAGTGCTCGGGTGGCTTGGTCATGGCGTGTCGAGCAGGAGCGCGTAGCGGACGTCGGCGGCGAGTTCGAGGGTGCGGGAGCGGTGGCGGCGGTGCACGAGCCCGAGCTGCTGGAGCCGGACTCCGGCGGGTCCGATGACGTGGTGCCGCTCGGTGTAGCGGCTGTCGGGCTGGGCGATCGCGTACAGCGCCCGGACCGCGTCGACGTCGAGACGCTCGCCGGCGTAGGCGAGGCGGTGCAGCGCCTCGCGCTGGGCCGGGGTGAGAAGCCCGCTACGGGATCGTAGGTCGTGCACCGCCCGGCCGTCGCCGACGACGTCGTTGCTGATCCGGACACCGCGCTCGGCCAGCGTGTCCTCGAGCGCGGCCAGAGCGGCAGCCAGCCGCTGCAGCGGCCATCCGAGCGCGTCGGCCAACTCGGCCCGGCCAACCGGCACCGGGTGCTGTCCGGCGGGCGATGGCGCGGCGCCGGTGGTGGTGGCCAGCGCGGCTTCGAGGACCTGGTCGTCGGCCGGGCGGTCAGCTGGACGCACGGCGCGACGCTGCCGGACGCGGGTGGGTGCGGTGAACAACTCCACCGGGTGCAGGTCCAGAACCTGGCACAGCCGCTCCAGCAGCCCGAGGCGCACCGTGTCGTGGTCGCGGTCGCACCAGAGCCGGACCGGGCCGGTCACCGCGGCCACCCCGACCCGCTGCGCAAGCTGGGCGTGGGTCATCCCCGCGGCAACCCGCCGTTGCTCCACCAGCGCCCAGTCGATGACCAGCCGCCGCGCCGGCCGGGATGCAGACTCGTGTCCTCGGGTCACGGCCTACCGCGCAGGTCGTGCACCGCGACACCGGGGAACGACGGCGGCGACACCGTGACCCCGGCGTACGCCGCGGCGCGGTCGAGAACCTGCTGCAACGCCCGCCTGGTCACCGACGTCTCCGGGCTGCTCCCAGTGAACAACCCGGCCCCGCCCAGGCCGAGACCCGACGCGGGTTCGCCGGCGAGCTGGGCGTGCCGTTCGATGACCGCCGCCCGGACCAACCCGGCCACCGACGTGGGCAGCCGGTAGAGCGTGCCGTCGGCGACGACGTGCTGGTCGGGACCGGCGCCGTACAGCACATCGCGCAGCCGCACCGACGCCAAGGCGCCGGCGCGCAGCCCGGTCGCGGCGGCGATCGTCAGCGCTGCCGCGGCGGAGGGGGAGCACAACCCGCGGATCCGGTCGGCGTCGGTTGGGTCGAGCCGTGGCGCGAGGCTGACCCGCACCGCGGACAGACCCGGCCGCGGCGGTAGCTGCAGGAACAGCCCTGCGGTGAAGAACCCGGCCTGGACCGCCCGCACCCGGGTGAGGACCTCGGCGGTGCTGGTCGCGTCGATGGTGTGGCGCTGCAGCACCGCGGCCCCGTGCCGGGCGTCGACCGGCCGCCCTGCGGTGCCGGGGTGGGTCCAGCCGCGGGCGACGTCGCGGGTCTGGGCCAGGGTGGTTCGGTACACCTCGTCGACGCGGGCGAACCCGGTCGGGTCGAGCAGCCGCCGCGCCGCCGTGCGGAACAGCGGGAACTCCACGTCGGGCACCTCGGGGAACGCGCCGGTGACCGTCGTGGGTGGTGTCGGCAGCAACGACAGCGCCACCCGCCACGGACGCCCCCGCTCACCGACATCGTGTCCGGGCTCGGTGGTGACCAGCCACAACCTCGTGCCGGCGGCTGCGGTGAGCTCGGCCAGCTCGCGCCACCGCGGCGTGGGCAGGAGCTGCGCGCGCAGCACGACCAGATGTCGAACCTGTTCGGCGCGTAGCCACAGCCCCGCGAGCTCCCACGCACGGCGGCTCACCCCCTCCGCGCCGGGACCGCCGGGTCGTTTCCCCAGCGCGACCAGCACGTCCTCGCCCAGCACCGACAACCCCGCCGGGCCGGGGGTGGGATGACACACCACCACGCCGTGGCCCAGGTCGTGCCGGGCACCGAGGGCGGCCACACACTCCGCGGTGTCGTCGACGTCGACCAGCACCTCCACCCCACGCCACGGGTCGCTGCGCGGCGCCGCGGCCGACAGCGGTGTGGTCATCAGCGGGTGGCGGCCGCGGAGCGGGTGCCGCCGTGCAGGGCGAACGCGTTGCGGGCGAGCGTCTCGTCGATCCGGTCCCGCCCAGCGGCCCGGCACAGCTCTACCGCGGTGGCGGTGAACGCCGCCCAGTCGCGCAGGTTGCCGTGCGCGAAGTGGTCATCGACGAACAGCAGCAGCTCCGGTGGGGCGTCGGCGTAGACCGGGTGGAACCGCGGTATCAACTCACACACCTGATCGCCGGTCAGCGCCCGGAACACAACCCGCCGATAGATCCGCGAGCGCAGCATCGGCTCCTTGGCCAGCACCTTCCACGCGCCGTCCCCACCGACCAGCAGCAACGCGAACCGGGTCAGCCGGTGATCGTGCAGGTAGCGCAGGAACTCGATGCACTCCCGGTTGAGCTGCTGCGCCTCATCGACCACCAGCAGCCGTTCCCGCGGGTCCCGGCCGCGGTGATCGGCGAGCTCCTCGAGCAGCTCCGCGGTCAGCGCGAACCGGTCACGGCGCCCCGTCACCGGCACCCGGGTCAGCTCGTGGAGCAAGGTGGCCGCGACCAGCCGCATCGTGGGCCGCGACGGGAACGACACCCAACATGCCGCCACCTCGCCGACCCGGCGGGCCAAGGCCTGCTCGACGGCGTAGGTCTTGCCCAGCCCGGCCTGGCCGTGCACCGCGCCCATCGCCTGGGTCCGCACCAGATCCGCCACCGACTGATCGACCAGTCCCAGCGCCTCGGTCGGCAGCGTGGCCGCCCCGTCGATGTCCAGGAAGTGCCGCGCGCTCACGACCGGCCACCCCGCTCCGGGCGGGGTGCGCGCTCCGGCGGCTCGGTGACCGCCGGGTCGGGCGGGTTCCAGTAGTCGAAGTCGCGGTGCAGGTTGAGCAGATCCGTGCGGGCCAGGCGCTGCAGGTCCCGGTCGCGCGCTTCCAGATCCCGGTCCTCGCGTTCGTCGCGGCGGCGCTCCGCGCGGGCGGTGTTCATGCTGACCACGGTGGTCTCCTCGATCGGGTCGCCGGGTGCGGTGATCGGCGCGAGTTTGGCTCGGGCCCGGCGGCTGGCGCGGCGCTGCCGTCGTCCCAGCTCGGCGGCGTCCGCGCGCCGGCGGTCCAGGATCGCGGCGCGTTCGGCATCGGAGAGCCGGCCCTGCGGGTAGGCGGTGCACAGCCAGGTGTCGCCGCGGAAGATCTCGATCCGGCGCAGGTCGTGCGGGGTGTAGCGGACTCCCACCCGTTCCCCGACCCGCCCGTTGAGCTCCGGCGCGATGAACGTCTCCCCGCCGAAGTGGATGCCGTCGCGGTTGATCGTGCGCTCCGCATCGGCCAGCAGCAGCCACCGCAGCTGCTCCTCGGGCACCTCCCGCACCGGGGTCGCATCGCCCGCCCAGCGCTGCAGCGGGGTCAGCCCGCCCAGCGCCGAATGCGGCCGCACCGTGTTGTAGTCGATCACCCACTCGGCGAAGCGGTCCACGAACAGCGCCAGCGCCATCGGCGGCGCGTCCGGCCCGTAGAGCCGGCCGTCCACGGCGCGGGGGCCTTCGGTGTAGAACGGCAACCCGGACAGGAACTCCTGATCCAGGGTCCGGTTCGCCCGCTCGACCTTGCCCTTCTGGTGCGGCGCGTATGCCTCGGTCGGGGCCAGCGTGGTGCCCAGCACCCCGCACACCCGCTCCAACGCGAGGGTGGCGAACTCCAACCCGCCGTCGGGCACCAGCACCTGCGGCACCCCGCCGAACGGGCCCCGCTCCGGGTCGATGACCAGCCCGCGGCGCATCGCCGCGAGCACCATCGCCGAGTCCGGGCGCAGCGACAACGCCCACCCCATGATCAGCCGGGAGAAGCAGTCGAGGAACAACGTGACCCACGGCTTGCCCGGCCGGGTCCCGCGCGGCGGGGTGACCTGCACCGGCAACTCCTTGTGGTCGGCCTCCCAGCGCATGTTGCGGGCGGCCGGTTCCCACCGCAGGTACACCTCGTGGCGGCGCCGGCCCTCCACCCCATCCACCGCCGCGGCCCGCTGGGCCCCCGTCAGCTGCGCCGCGAACGCCCGCTGCAACGTGCGCAGCGCAGGAACGTCCTGTCCGCCCGCGGCGATCCGTGCCCGGCGCAGCGCCGCGATGTTCCCGCGCCAGTCCAGATAGTCGTCCCGGTCGACGTCGGTCAGCACATACCCCGCCCGACCCGGCCGCTCTGCCGGCGGATCACCGCTGCTCGTGACCTCGCTCGTCGGGTCGTCACAAGTCGCGAGCCACCGCCACACCGTGCTCTCCGCAACCAGCAACACGCCCGCCGCCCGACGCACATCCGCGGTGATCGACTTTCCGCTGTCGCGCTTCTCCCGCAACCGGGCCACCACCACCGCTCGCGTAGCGGGGTCGACGTGCTTCACCACAACCTCCACCCACCCGACTCCGGCTGCCCGTCGGTCGCTGGGGGAGAAGGCGGCGGTGAGCAGCGTGGGCATCTCGGCACGGCGACGACCTGCCAGCCCTGCCCGAGCAGCCAGGTGTTCACCGCGGCTCGGGCCGTCTGCTCGGTGAGGGCGCCGGCCAGCAGCGGGCCGTCACCGCACGACACGCACGCCAGATCGGCGACCGGCCCGACCGGAGCACAGCCGCGGCAGAACGAGTGCGCCACCACCTCGCCGTTCTCCAAGAACAGCCAGCTGGTGGCCAGCTCTTCAGCCAACGCGCACGCCTCGATCGCGGATCCGGCCCGCCGCCCGCATCCCGGGCACGACCGCACCGCGGCGCGGGATGCGGCCAGGGACACGGCGTTACCCGGCCCGACCGGCGCAGCGCGGGTCGAACGACCTGGCGCAGATCGTCACGACCACGATGATGGACCTTCTCGTCGCGGCACCGACAGCAGACGCGCCGAGGGTCGCCAAGTCCGTTCCGGGCCAGGTCAGCCCATCCAGGCGATCTGCACAAGATCGACCCTGCGCTGCGAGTCCAGGATCAGATACGCCACGACGCCCTCGTGTCCGGGGCCGAACGACATCGTGCGCACCGGCCCGTCCGGGTTGGCTGGGTTCACCGGGCCGCCGGCCCACGGGTCGACCTCCAGCAGCACCCGCAACTCGGCGAACGCGGCCAGCGCCGGCGCGGGTAGGGCGTCGAGCTGCTGCACGATGTGGTCGTCGGTGACGACGCGGTACACCTACAGACCGGCCTTGGCCCGGGTGAGCTCGAACGGCTCACCATCGGGCACCGGCTCACCGGTCAGCGTCTCGGCCACCCGCCGCACCATCCACGCGAAGTTCTCCGGGTCGCGCTGCAGCAGCGCCAGCCGGCGCCAGTGCTCCAGCATCTGGAACAGCTCGCCCAGGTCCAGACTCACCCGCGACGCGGCCAGCGCGGCGACGTAGGCGGTGTCAAAACCGGCCTGGTCGGTGGGCAGCAGCGCGGCCCGGATCGCCGCCGGCGAAGCCCCCGGCGCCAGCGGATGCCCGCCGGCCGGCTGCTCGTCGTAGGCGTAGGTCGCGCTCACGACGACGAGCCTATCCGGGCAACCGGCCCGACCCCAGCCTGCGACGTGGCCCGATCGAGATGCCCGTACACCGTCGTGCGCGCCACCCCCAGCAGCGCCGCAATCTGCGCCACCGTGTGCTCGCCACCGTCGTAGAGCTGCTGGGCGTGCGCGGCCTGCGCCGCGGTCAGCTTCGGCCGCCGCCCGCCGTTGCGGCCCCGGGCCCGGGCGGCGGCGAGGCCATCGCGGGTGTTGGCCACGATCAGCTCCCGCTGCAGCTCGGCGAGCACCGACAACATCCCGAACATCGCCCG